>NZ_JBFRQW010000051.1:0-87193 GCF_041472735.1 Vibrio sp. 10N.261.46.E11 | reverse complement strand
TTACTACGATTGGTATTACATTCATCAGCCTGTACCGGCCAGTCTGCCAGACGATAAAGCGGTTTTAACAGAACACAAAGCGTTGAAAGGTTTGGGATTTAAGGTGGTACAAGTAAAAGCAAAAGGTAAAACAACTACCTTTGCCGAGGCTATGCAAAATTTGCTAAGAAGACAGGCCACCAGCTCAAATAATCAGCGCATGTGGTCATTTAGTATCTAGAAGATTCACAGCTAATAAACAAAAAATGCAGCGACAATCGAGTGATTGTTCGCTGCATTTTTAATTCGTGCTTCTACTCAGTACTTACGGGCGATTACCACATTAGGTCATCCGGGATCACGAAGTCTTTGTACGGGTCATCTTCGTCCACTTCATCAGAGCTTGAAGCTTGCGTATCAACGATAGATTCTTCATCACGCATTGCAATCTTGTTTGCTACTGCTGTTGGAATAACAACATAGCTTTCGCCTTGACGTGCAATACTTAGAATGCCTTTACTTAGTTGCTTTTGAGTCAGCTCTTCTACGTAAAGGTATTTAACTAGCGTACCGTCGGTGAAGTTATATTTGATCTCACCATTCTTCTGTTCTAGCTTGTTCATCTCAATCAGTTGCTTCACTTGAGCTTTAATTTCTTTGCTCAACTGCTGTTCTTTCAACTGTTGGTTTAGCTCTTTGTCTTTCGCTTGCTGCGCCAGTTTAGTTTCTTCTGCTGCCGCTTTTGCTTCACGAGACTGAACGCGAGACTTTTTAGAGCCTTTCTTCGCCTTCTTTAATTTTTTCTCATTTACCAAGCCAGCTTTAAGCATCTGCTCTTGGAGTGTTAACTTTGCCATGACTTTCCCAGTTCAGGATTAAAAACGGCACTATCATACCTGTTTTTTAGGGTTTCTGTTTACTGAACAAGAGCAAATTACAGAACAATCGCAAAATTTTTGCTAATAGCTCTAAGCAGCGACCTCCATATTCCCTTCTTGTTGCTCACAACCTCCGCTCTACATTCCACGAAATACCGTTATACGTACATCGAGCCAGTTACCCAGAAGCACTCAAGCTGCCACGAAACTGCGCGGGCGTTTTATTGAGCCAACCTTTAAAGGCTCTTCTGAAATTTGCGGTGTCGCTATAACCGAGCCTTTCGCCGATGTCGTCGATACTCATAGTTGTGCCCAGTAATAGCTCTTTTACCAGCTCCACTCGAACTTCGGTCAGCAATATTTGATAACTGGAATCATGGGTCACTAGCTCTCGTCTGAGTGTACGAGAGCTACAGCCAAACTCATTCGCAAGTTGTTCAATATTCGGGAAACTGCCTGCGGTTTGGTAAAAAATCGTTTTGATCTGATTAGTCAACAGATGCTCAGAGTCCAACGTCTTCACTATCGACTGACAAGACGTGAGATAGCGTTTTAGCGTTGCGGCATCATGTGTGGCTAATGCTTGTGATAAAACCGAGGCGTCGAAGCGCAGCTCACAGGCGTCATGTCCGAACGTCACCGGACACTGAAAGCGTTCATCATAGAGCTTGGCATAACTTGGTTCAGCATAAGGGAAAGACAACGCTTTAATTGCCAACGCGTCGCCAGTTAATTCTTGGAACAAAGAGAGGATTGAGCTTAAGAAATATTCGTTGCAGAATGGAAGTAGATCTCCAACTTCCAAGGTATTTTCAATTTGAATGACCGCGTGTTCAGCGTCAACAATCAGCTTAACCGAGAAGATAGGCCCATTTAAACGCAGGTATTTAAAGCCCGACTTAATCGCCTCGCCTACATTCTGACTGGTCGACAGTGCATAGCCCAAAACACCAAAGTGGCTCAAGCTAGCGTGCTCTCCCAACCAAAGTCCTAGACCATCGTGAGGAAAGCTCTGATTCGCCGCGCTAAACAACGCAAGTTTATCAGCATATGTCAGTTTTCCATTCGGATCTCGCCAATCCATGTTCGGCAAACCCACATCATTTAGTAGCCTTTCAATGTCGATACCTCGCTGATCTATACTATTCAACAACAGCGCGATATCTAATGTGCCTAATTGGTGGCGATGTCCGGTTGGCTTATAATCCGCAATAATTTCCAATCAAACCTCCTTATATCTAACCCATTCCCATAAACATGACTACTCAGCTTCAACAACACTGCTAACAAAATCGTGATTGGTCACACGCTCTTGTCCGAATATGACCTCCCAATTCTACGCTACTCATCGCACAATGGCTTTAGTTGTTAAATTTATGTGAACTATCGCAATGATAAAAACGAAACTAGCCCCATACAGTTTGATTGATTCTAATGGCCAGCCGACGATTGGGCATTTCGATGGCATTCCAAAACATCTCAACATAGAAAAGTTCGACTACCGAAACTCCATGGACGCCAAAGCAAACCCGTGGCAAAAACACTTCCATTACAAGCAATTTCAATTTGTCAGCATTGTCACCGAGACTCACATAATCGGCGTGGCCATTGCAGATATTCGTTATCTGAGTTCTGCCTTTTGCTACGTCTACGACATCCAGAATAACGAGTTAGAGGAGTGCTCATGGTTACGACCACTGGGGTATGACAAACAAGCAACGAACTCCCCGTTAGAAGGCATCACACACATCGCAGGGCAAAGCATTGTGTTTGATATTGAGGACGAACAATGGAAAGTGTCACTCAACACAAAACTCATTAAAGCCAAGGTTTGCCTAGAGCCAGAGATCGACAGCTTACCCATGGCGATGTGCAGCCCAACCGGTTACTCAGGTTGGACCTACACACAAAAACATAACGCGTTAAAAGTAATGGGCAGCATTGAGATTAACCAACAGCCTATCTTCCTAGAGCAAGCTCGTGCTGGCTATGATTTCTCTGCAGGATACATGAGACGTGAAACCAGCTGGCGCTGGGCAAGCATCAACACACAATCTAATAATACCGACATTGGCCTGAACCTCGCAGCGGGCGTGAATGAAACTGGTGGCTGCGAAAACGTATTATGGGTCAATGGAATCAGGCATTTACTTAACCCGGTACAATTTACGTTTAGTCGCCAAGACACTGATTTACCTTGGCAGATAACCTCGCAAGATGGTCGTATTAACCTGATTTTCACTCCCCTCAACAAGCGCAGTGAAAAGTTAAACCTATGGTTTCTGAAGAGTAACTTCCGCCAGTTTATCGGCCACTTTTCTGGATCGATTGAAGACAACAATGGAGTGACACATCAACTCGATGGTGTTCTCGGACTAACAGAAGATCACTTTGCTCGATGGTAGCGTCACTCTATTGAGACTGAATTGCTGGCAATCAAGTCTACATATCACGTATGGTTTATTAACAAGGATAACGCATGAATATTGACGCATTAATCAATCACCCAGAATGGCTGCTTTTGGTATTAGCGCCTTTGTTCATGATTTGCATGTTAGCGGAGTATTTCATTGGTCAGAGACAAGGTCGACTGCCAGATAACTCCAGCTACAAACTTTCAGAAGTGATGTGTAACTTCACGCTTGCGGGAATGCATCAACTCTCCGATTTGCTCACCGGGTTATTGGTTGTGCAGTTGTATCTTTGGATGTTCGACTGGCGTTTGGTCGATATTGAAATGGGTATGCTGAGTTTTGTTGTATTGATGGTTCTACAGGACTTTTTTTACTACTGGTTCCACAGAGCAAGCCATCGTGTTCGCTGGATGTGGGCCGCGCACGTCGCGCACCACAGCTCAGAACAGATGAACTTCAGTACGGCTTTCCGTCAAAGCTTAATGTACCCATTCGCAGGAATGTGGCTATTTTGGGTACCGTTGGTCATCATAGGTTTTAACCCGAAATGGGTCATCTTTGTGGTACTTCTGAACCTAGGTTTGCAGTTCTTTGTCCACACACAGTGGATACGAAGCTTAGGTCCACTTGAATATATCTTTAACACCCCATCGCATCACCGTGTACATCACGGCAAAAATACGCAATACATCGATAAGAACTACGCCGGTGTTTTGATCATTTGGGATAAGTTGTTTGGTACGTTTGAGCCTGAAGTTGAAACTGTGCATTACGGCGTCACTAAACCTGTAGACAGTTTCAACCCGATAACGGTAACCTTTCAAGAATGGAAAGTTATTTTCAAAGATTTGCGAAACCAAAATCTGACAGTGAAGCAGAAAGTAAAGTTAATGCTCTCGCCTCCATCGGATAAAACGAATAGAGACAGGTTGTATTAACTAAGAAACCGCCTCAACTGGATTCAAAGGCACTCCACCGACTCGATTGAATAGTAAAGCACCGTTTTCCGGCAATTTATTTGTGATCTGGGTTGCACGCGTACCGCATACTATCAGATACTGAACAAAACTAACCTTCAGCCACAGTAAACGTCGTCCGCTTACTGTTCAGGAAATTCAATGAGTTCAGATAATCAGCCAACCTACTTCTTTTTCGATTACGAAACATGGGGCGTGAGCCCAGCGAAAGATCGTCCGAGTCAATTCGCAGGTGTTCGTACCGACCAAGATTTCAATGTTATCGGAGAACCTTTGGTTATCTACTGCCAACCTCCTGCTGATTATCTTCCTGCACCTGAAGCTGCGCTGATCACTCGCATCACACCACAAAAAGCCATGTCTCAAGGCTTACCTGAGCCTGAGTTTATCGCCAAGATTCATGCCGAGCTTGCAAAACCAAACACCACAAGCCTTGGCTACAACAGCATTCGATTCGATGACGAAGTAACGCGTTACACCTGTTACCGTAACTTCATCGACCCATATGCGTGGAGCTGGCAGAACGGCAACTCACGTTGGGATCTACTGGATGTAATGCGCGCTGTTCACGCACTGCGCCCTGAAGGCATTGTTTGGCCAGAGAATGAAGAAGGTTACCCAAGTTTTAAACTGGAACACCTATCTGTGGCAAATGGCATTGAACATGAGAACGCGCACGATGCGATGGCCGATGTTATCGCCACAATCGAATTAGCGAAAAAGCTGAAAGCCGCACAACCTAAGATGTTTGATTACCTCTACAACATGCGCCACAAGCGTAAGTTGAATGAGCTTGTCGACATCGTCAACATGACACCTCTTATGCACGTGTCAGGCATGTTTGGTCGTGATTGCAATTACACTAGCTGGATTGTTCCTATGGCTTGGCACCCGACCAACCAAAACGCCGTTATCGTGGTGGACTTAGCGAAAGATCCTAGCCCACTGCTTGAGCTAGATACCGATGAGCTCAGAGACAGGCTCTACACCAAACTAAGCGAGCTAGGTGAAGATGAACTGCCAGTGCCAATTAAACTGGTACAACTCAACAAGTGCCCTATTCTCGCACCAGCAAAAACCCTAACGGCTGAAAACGCGGAAACGATCGGTATCGACCGTCAGCAATGCTTGAAGAACCTTGCACTATTACGTGAGCACCCAGAGATTCGTGAAAAGCTGATTGGCTTGTACTCACAAGAACGTGAATACGAAAAAAGTGATGATGTAGACACACACCTTTACGACGGCTTCTTCTCTCCAGCAGATAAGACCGCGATGAACATCATTCGTGAAACTGACCCGAACAACTTGGCCGCTCTGGACATCACTTTCAGCGACGAACGCATTAAGCCGCTGTTGTTTCGTTACCGCGCTCGTCATTTCCCATGGACACTTGATGAAACTGAGCAACTAAAATGGGCGAACCATTGTCGTGAGTTTTACGAGAGTCGCTTAGAAGAGTACATGCTGAATCTAGAAAACCTCGCACATGAAAACGAAAGTGACGAGAAGAAAATGGCTATCTTGAAAGCGGTTTATCAATACGTAGAAAAGCTAGCTAGTTAATTCATTATCAAGAGATGTGACACTTTGAAAGAAAGATTGATCAAACTCGTTTACTGCTTAATCTCCTTCACCTTAATCATAGGTGCACTTACAGCAGGTAACGCGTTACAGCACTTTTTGGATACCTCAATCCCAGGCAGTATTTTTGGCATGTTGATTCTGTTTGCCGCCATGGTGATAGGTATTGTTCCATCGCACTGGGTACAGCCCGGTGCAAGCTTGATTATCCGCCTAATGATCTTACTGTTTGTTCCGATCAGTGTAGGGTTGATGGATCACTTCGACATGCTCATCGCGAACGCATTGCCAATTATGGCGAGCGCCGTTGGCGGCACGTTACTGGTGTTGGTGTCCTTATCGTGGTTCTTAGACCGCTTGCTATCGAGAGGTAACTGATCATGTGGATTCTACTGACCATCGTGGTGTTCCTATTTGCACGCTGGGTAAGCCAAAAAGTGAACTCACCGCTGTGTAACCCGTTATTGATCAGCATTGGCATCATTATTCCAATTCTGTTGTTCTTCAAAGTCCCTTTCGAGACCTACTACGCAGACAACACTTGGATTACTTACATGCTTCAGCCTGCGGTTGTGGCGCTTGCTTATCCGCTATATGAACAGTTACCTCAAATTCGAGCGAACTGGCGCATCATCACCTTTTCTTGCACGCTGGGCAGTGTGATGTCGATGACAACAACAGCACTGATTGCGGTCGCCTTTAAAGCAGATCTGAGCCTAATTGCCAGCCTGCTAGGTAAATCGGTGACGACGCCGATTGCAATGGAAGTCTCAAGCCATTTAGGTGGTGAAGCAGCGATTGCTGCGATTCTGGTTTTGATTGTTGGTCTGTTTGGGGCAATTTTTGCTTACCCAATCTATAACCTGATTGGTATTAAGAGCCCAATCGCACGTGGTTTAACCATGGGAACGGTATCTCACGCATTAGGTACTGCGACATGTGCTGAAAAAAACCAAGAAGATGCAGCATTCAGTTCGTTGGCTCTTGTTCTTTGTGGCGTCATTACCTCAATCATTGCACCTAGCGTGTTTTCAGTTGTGATTTGGTTCTATTCTTAACCTAAACGATCACTACGCGATTCAGCCCAACCAGAATACTGTTGATTTCAGTGCCTGCTTGGGCTTTCTTCTCACATTTAGTTAGTAATAGCAGACTCGTGACGCTCTATTACGGGCAATAAGTGCGATATCAACTGCAAAAATAGCTATTGCAATCGATTTCAAGTGTGACCTCACCCTAACTATGCAAGCCAATGTAACAACAACGATATAATAGTGATACTTGTCACAGAAAATTCCTGTGTATTGAATAAACTTAAAGCCTAAGGTCAATTAAGGATTCAACATGAACAGTCGTATTACCCTGGCGCTGGAAAGTGCTCCAACATCAATAAAAGCGCTTTTAAGTGACATCGTATTAGCAGACAACTTTGACGCGACATTGTCTCCAGAACAATTTGCCAGCCTACTGCAAGCAAGTGGTTTAGCGGATGACGAGCTACGTATTGCGCTACTTCCTTTTGCCGCTGCGTATTCTTACGCGCCATTATCTGACTTTTATGTTGGTGCAATCGTACGTGGTTTGTCTGGCACTCTGTATTTTGGTGCAAACCTTGAAATCGCTGGTGCTCAACTTGGTCAAACCGTTCACGCTGAGCAATCTGCAATCAGCCATGCTTGGATGAAAGGCGAACAAGGTATCTCAGATATCACGATCAATTTCAGCCCCTGTGGTCACTGTCGTCAATTCATGAACGAACTGACCACTGCGAAAGAGCTTAAAGTTCAGCTCCCACAACGTGATGAAATGTCTCTGCAGGAGTACCTGCCAGACTCGTTCGGCCCTGCAGACTTAGGTGTAACAACTGGCCTAATGACTAAGCTTGATCATAAGTACACGACCGAAGAAACAACCCCTATTGTTGTAGAAGCGCTAGCAGCACTAAACCGTAGCCATGCGCCTTACACCAAAAATCTAAGTGGTGTTTCACTACAGCTGACGTCGGGTGAGGTTTTCACCGGTGCTTACGCTGAAAACGCAGCGTTCAACCCTAGCCTACCGCCTCTACAAGTGGCATTAATTCAACTTAAACTGGCGGGCTTCGATTTTGAACAAATTGAAAGTGCAGCTTTGGTTGAAATTGCTGAAGGTAGTATCAGTCACCTAGCGGATACGCAATCTACATTAGAAGCGATTAATCCCGACATTCCAGTGACTTACTTAGCAATCTAAGTACATCTATTTAACAAAATTTTAAATAAGCAGCCCTATTTAACAGGGCTGCTTTTTTTATGCTTGTAATTAACACTGCAAGCTGCGCAAACGTTTGCTTTTGTCGTTTAAATAAGTATGATCACCCCGTTTTCAATCAATCGTTCAAAAGATCGGAAGGAATTTCTATGTTTGGTACTGCTACTCGTGAAAATGCTACTCGTGTACTTCTATTAGGTTCAGGTGAACTTGGCAAAGAAGTGGCTATCGAATGCCAACGTTTGGGTTTAGAAGTTATTGCTTGTGACCGTTATGCAGACGCGCCCGCGATGCAAGTTGCACACCGTAGCCATGTATTAGACATGTTAGATGGTGATGCTCTTCAAGCTATCATTGAGCTAGAAAAACCAGATTATGTGGTTCCTGAAATTGAAGCTATTGCCACCAGCAAGTTATTTGAACTTGAAGCACAAGGTTTGAATGTCGTTCCAACGGCGAATGCAACCAAGCTAACGATGAACCGTGAAGGTATTCGCCGTTTAGCCGCTGAAGAGTTGAAACTAAGCACTTCACCTTACCGCTTTGCAGACACCTTCGAAGACTTCGCCGCTGCTGTTGAGTTCGTGGGTATGCCTTGCGTTGTTAAGCCAGTAATGAGTTCTTCAGGCAAAGGCCAAAGCGTTATCAGAACCGAAGAAGATATCCAGAAATCTTGGGACTACGCACAAGAAGGCGGTCGTACTGGCGCGGGTCGTGTGATCGTTGAAGGCTTCATCGACTTTGATTACGAAATCACTCTTCTAACCGTTCGTGCAGTCGACGGTGTTCATTTCTGTGCGCCAATCGGTCACCGCCAAGAAGACGGTGATTACCGTGAATCATGGCAGCCACAGATCATGTCAGACAACGCACTGAAAGCGGCGCAATACACAGCAGAGCAAGTGGTTAACGCACTAGGCGGCCACGGTATCTTCGGTGTTGAACTGTTCGTTAAAGGCGACAACGTGATCTTCAATGAAGTCTCCCCTCGCCCACACGATACAGGCTTGGTTACTCTGATGTCTCAAGACTCATCGGAATTTGCACTACACGTACGCGCATTTACAGGTATGCCGATCAAATCAATTACTCAGTATGGCCCTTGTGCCTCTGCGGTAATCCTTGGTCAAGGCACATCAACGAATATCCGCTTTGAAGGCCTTACAGAAGCGCTAGACGCACCACAAACGCAAGTTCGCCTGTTTGGTAAGCCTGACATTAATGGTCGCCGTCGTCTTGGTGTGGCGTTGACTCGTCGTAATAGCACAGAAACAGCAATAGAAGATGCCATTGAAAGTGCTTCGAAAGTGAAAGTGATTTACTAAACCGCTATTCAATTATGAACAATCACGAGTTCAAATCTGAACAATAAAAAAGACGGGCTATCGAGCCCGTCTTTTTGTTGGTGTTATCTTTGGCTTAACTAAGCAGACTGAACTTAAGCGTCTGACTCAATCAAATACACTTCTTCACAGAAGCGAGACAAACCTTTCTTCGCAATCTTAGGATGTTCATCGTCTGCGATGTCCTGATTCAACAATGTGATCTTATAACCTGCGAACAACTGATCGATCTCTAACTTAGGCACGCTAAACGGAGGCCCTGCCATTTCGCTTTGGTCGTAATCCAGCGTTACCAGAAGAATCTTGCCACCCGGTTTCAGTAGTTGTTTCAAACGCTCGACATACTGCACTCGCATCTCTTCAGGCAATGCCACTAAAGAAGCGCGGTCATAAATAATGTCGACAGGTTGAATAGGTGCTGTGAAGTAATCACCCGTGTAAACACTCAGTTCATCGAATTGGTAAAGCTCGTGCTGACCGCTAATTTGAGTCACTGTCGGTGTGTAAAGGTGCTCTGCAAAAAATGCGCGAACCGCAATCTGGCTTAACTCGACACCTTGAACCTCTTCATGCTTGGTCGCTAACCAAATCAAATCTTCACTCTTGCCACAAAGAGGCACAAACACACTCTTGTCGTAACTAGGGTTAGTCTTTTTCCAAAATTTAATCAGAAGTGGGTTTACATCTTCGAGGTGGAAACCAATTTGGTTGGCTGCCCATTTATTGTGCCAAAATTCAGGATTATTCATCTTTCGTTCATGTTAAACAGTCATAATGCAAGGGTACAGTATAGAGAGGTAAGAGCAACCTTAGCGTAGTTTAAAGTACCACATTGGTTTCGATAAAATCAGAAACTGGCTAAGTTCAAAGTTCTGATAATTGCGGAACTAACGGTTGGATTATTTGTCTATATCTTCACATTTTAAAGCAATATTAAACGTTAGAGTTGGTTTCTGTCTTAGCTAGCCCCATTTAATATCTAGTGAGTTTAGTTAAGCTGTTTTTACTCTTATGCGTTACTGGTTACCCCTTTTGACTACCCGTTTTTTGTAACCTTGTATTTTGGAGTTTGAATGAGTGTATTTCTCCGTACGACGGCCCTAATGCTTCTGGTATTGAGCCGAGCGCCTGCATTCGCAGCAGCACCTGTTTCAACAAGTTCAACTGATCAATCACGCACAGCGTCATCGCAAAACCAAGTTTCATCAAATGTATTCCGCCATAGCCTAAGCGGCTTGTATGGCATTAAAGCATTCGACTCACGTCCGACTCAACCTTATACCGACTTCGATATTCTGTACAGCAAAGCGCATCAAGGCCAAGCTGAACTAGAAACTATCTGTAAAAGCACAGCCCTACTCACTAATTCTGAAGCGCTCTTTGCTGGCGTTAAATCTCAAGCTCGTGCAGAAGAAAAAATCGCCCTTGAGCTTGATGGTGACGTAACAAAAATTACCGACTTAGCCCGTGCAACTATCATCGCGAACGATGTAGAGAGCTTGGTTGAAGTTTACGAAGCGCTAAGCCGCGAAGCAGACGTTGTTAAGCTGAAGAACAAGTTTAAATCACCGGCTGATTCTGGATACCGTGACCTTAATTTGTTGGTTCGTTTGCCAAAAACCAACATCATTGCGGAGGTTCAACTTCACTTAAAAGCGATTGCTGATGTGAAAAGCGGCCCTGAGCACGAGCTATATGAAATAATCCAAGGCATTGAGCGTCACGCAATTGCAGAACATCGCCCAATCAACGATATCGAAGCGGCACAAATCAATAGCCTAAGACGCCAATCTTTAGAGCTATACCAACAAGCATGGCAGCCGTACATTACAACGCACATTAAAGCGGCTTAATCAATTACCATAAACAAGAACGACAAAGGGCTGCATAATCGCCTGTCTCTTATACACAAATCCCTAAGCCACGCTTAGGGATTTTTTTTGAACTATTTTTAGGTTTCATGATCTGATCATCTAAGCAATGACAAGGATGATTATCATGACCTATATAGAGCCAAACCCTTTGGCCACAAAAACAGTTCGGTCAAGCCCACCTTAATGACCCTAGACGCACTCAAAGACTCGTTGCTCTCGCAGCCTCACTGGCCAAGTAACCTGGTGTACCCATCTCGAAACTCATTATCTCCCCTGCTGAAATGGAAGTGGCTTATCGCTTCATCCGTAATGAGCAAATCAAAGCAGAAGATATCGCAGAAGCGGGTTTTTATGTCACCGCACAAGAAGCTGCCTCATGCAGATAGAGAAATAAAATTTACGTAGATGGCGCAGCACCAAACAATCAATACGGATGCACACAGGGTGGAATTGGTATCGCAGATAGCATCACTATCAGACGCAGTACCACCAATGCAGAATTAGAGCTAATGGCCTTAATCGAAGGTCTAGAGTATGCGCAGGATGGCGATGTCATCTACTCAGACAGTGACTTTTGTGGGAAGGGTTATAACGGTTGGATGATAAGTGGTGTTTATGAGATGCATGCTGTTACATAAGGTGACTTGATTCATAATTTTGGTTGAATGGCATGTATAGAGCCTGAGTTTAATGAGAATATAGTATGAATTTATAAATTTAAGAGAAGTAATATGAAATCAGTTGTAGGGTTTAAAGGTAAGCTTTTTTTGGCGGTAACGTTTTTACTTTTAGTTTCATTGATAGTTTCTAATGTATTGTCTTATAAACAGGTTTCTTCAGCGATGAATAAACGTGTCAATGAGTATTCGATGCTTAAAATTAACACAACGAGTGACGCAATAACGGCCTGGCTCGATACTATTAAATCTGGATTAGTTGTTAATGCCCCGGACTTTTCGAATGAATATAGTGACCCCCGAATTTTATTGATGTTGCGGTACATAGCTAATACATCTTTAGCTTCAGATATTTTTGTTGGATTTGAAGATGGTCGCTCATATAGTGCTGCCGGTGGTAAACGTGAATTGTCAACATATGACCCTCGAGTTCGTAGTTGGTATCGGCTAGCTAAGCAGAAGGGAGGAACGGTCATGACTGATATTTACCGTGACGCGATAACTGACAATTTGCTAGTGAGCATTGCTGAACCCTTCTATTCTGAAAACCAATTTAAAGGGGTATTACTTGCTGATATAGAGCTGAATTTGCTAGATGAACTTGTTAAAGAAGCTCCTTTCCCGGGGGCAATAATGGGGATATATGATGATACAAGCTTGACTGTTGCGTCAAACGGTGAGGTTGATGTACCTGGTGAGACTAAATTATACGATTTCGATAGTTTACGCACTCTTACCGATATTCTGTTATCACAGAAGTCTGGAATTGTGGATTATAGTTTGAACGATGTAGAAAAAGTCGCATTTTTTAAAACTATAGATGTAGATAAAAGTCGCAGCTGGCATCTGCTTGTTGGTGTTGATAAGTCAGTTGCTTATTCTGAGTTGGACGCCGCCTTGAAAGAATCTCTATATACATCGATTGTCTTACTCATCGGTTCATTTGCGATCTTTTCCATTATTTTCAACTTAACTTACCGACCTATTTTAGCGCTGAAAAGCACTGTTGTTGATTTATCCAAAGGCAATGGTGATCTAACTCGTAGGTTGGATGTTGGTAGTAATGATGATTTAGGTGAAATAGCGCGAGCTGTAAATACATTCATCGGTAACTTACAAACGATGATGTTGGATGTTTCTAAATCTTCGAAACAGATGTCTAATGATATTACTCAGCTGACAAATCAGACTTTGAATAATGAACAAGTTCTATCGTCACATGTAATGGAAACTAGTCAGGTAGTGGCAGCTATTAATGAAATGAGCTCAACTGCGGAAAGTGTTGCTCAAAGCGCTTCCCAGACTGCTGAATTTACAAAAAAAACTAATGATGAAGCTGAGCAATCTAAGCTTATTGTGGCTAACTCAGTACGAAGTGTTGCTGATTTAATTACGGAAGTTGAGACAATGGCTTGTAGTATTTATTCTATGCAGCAGGATTCACAGAAGATTGGCTCTGTTTTATCTGTTATAGGGGACATTGCTGACCAAACAAATTTACTAGCGCTTAATGCAGCGATTGAAGCAGCTCGAGCTGGGGAGCAAGGAAGAGGGTTTGCTGTTGTTGCTGATGAAGTTAGAGCTTTGGCTGCAAGAACACAGCAGAGCACGTCCGAAATCAATAATATGCTTTCAGATCTTAATGAAGGAACTAGAACTGTAGTCAATGCTATGGATGAGACTAAGTTACGCTGTGAAAAAACAGCAGAGGCAACGAAAAATGTGAATGTTAGCTTAGATGTAATGGTGAACTCTATTACACGCATTAATGACTTAGGTTTAGAGATAGCTACTGCTGCTGAGCAACAAAATGTTGTGACAGATGAAGTTAGTCGTAATATGACCACGATTCAAAGTATGGTGCATGAATTGACAAATAATAGTACTCAAACAATGGAAAATACTCAAAACCTAACCCAAAGTAACAGGCAGTTATCTGTGCTTGTTGAGCAATTTAAGTTGCGGTGATTTTAATTGTGTTTGAAGTAGATGCTACTTTGCAAAGAACGTGGGTAAGCTCAGTCCATTTTGTTCGCAAAAAAACGCGCTGGGTAATATTGCTGCTTTCATATTGTTCAACAGTGCTGTCATTCTTGTTTGGTGCGTCGTTTTGCCATTTCAACTCTCCTTTTTGTGGAGAACAGATAATATTATTCGTACTTGGTGATTAGAATGCGGGTTTAGCTAGCAGGCTGTGCGGTCGTGTTCTTGCTTTATCCCTAGGAATAGTGATTTGGTTTTAGGATAGTGTTAAGCGTTTTTATAGATAACATATATCTGTAGGTTGATGCGATGTGGGGGGGAGAGCAGATAGTGGTTCTGCTTGTGGCTTGGCAAACTTTGACCAAAAGTGTTTTAGATGGGAGGCTGGTATACAGAACCAATCGAGTAGGAGGAGGCCTCACGGCCTCCGTCCTCTCACACCACCGTACAAGCGTGGGTCGCATACGGCGGTTCCGAATATACTTTTAGTGACTCATCCCCATCTCGCAATGAGTACAACTCTAACTCCTCGAACCATTTTATTGGCATAGCATGATTCACCTGCGGCGTTAGTGCTAAGCGCCACCAACCTTTATCTGACATCGCTAGCTTCCACGCATTGCGCTCTGTTACACCTTGTTGTTGTAACCATGTCGCTATGCCGTATCTGCGTTTGCGTTGTTTCAGTCGATAGCATCTTAACCTTCGCCGTATCCATTCGTCCAAGCGCTGCATTGCACTCTTTCTCATAGCGAGTTTGAAGTAGTTTTGCCAACCTCGTAAGTATTGAGTCAGCTCGATGATTATCACCTTTAACTCTCTTCCTCGGTTTCGCTTCGTTATCTGCCGCACTCGCTTCCTCATTTGAGCTTGCGCTGGCTTCGATATATGGATGCCTCCATCTGTCCCGAACCTTGTGGCTTAGGTAACTCTGATCCGCACCAGCAGTTTTGGACACTGAGTTAAGTGAGTACAATCACTAATGAGGTGAACCATGACAAGTAAGAAGAAACGTATTATCCATTCTCCTGAATTTAAAGCAGAAACCCTGAAACTAGCAGAGAAAGTGGGAGTCGCTGCAGCCGCAAGACAGCTCTCGTTACATGAATCTCAGATCTACGGTTGGCGAAAAGCCACAAAGAAGAATTCTAGTATTAGCCAACGAGAACAAGAATTGGCCGTTGAAGTCGCTAAGCTAAAGAGGCAGTTGGCAGAGCAAGCAGAAGAGCTAGAAATCGTAAAAAAGGCCGCCACCTACTTCGCGAAAAATCTAAAGTAAATTGCTATGAATTTATGCTCGAACACCTGCTGAGTTTCAGTATTTCCCGTATGGCTAAGGTGTTCAGAGTTTCTCGAAGTGGTTTTATTATTGGGTTGAGAATCGCCACAAGGCGATTCAACGTGAGACAGAGAGCCAAAAGCTTGATACCAAGTTAAAAGAAGCCTTTGACGTTAGCAAAGAGCGAGATGGCTCAAGACGTATTCAGAAAGAGCTGGCAGAAAGCGGTGATAACCATAATGTTAAGACCATTGCCGCCAGTATGAAACGTCAGGATTTAGTCGCGAAAGCAGCACGTAAGTTTAAGTGTACAACAGACAGTAAGCATAAAATGCCCGTTAATCCAAACTTGCTCGCTCAAGATTTTAGCGCAACGGCTCCGAATCAAAAATGGGCAGGAGACATCACCTATGTTGCCACAAGCGAAGGCTGGCTGTACTTAGCTGTTATTATTGACCTTTATTCAAGGCAAGTTATAGGTTGGTCTATGGATACGAGAATGACGGCCTCACTGGCCTGTGATGCCTTATAGATGGCTTTATTCCGTCGAGGGTTCCCTGAGCAGGTTATAACTCATAGCGATCGAGGTAGTCAGTACTGTTCGAAAGAATATCGAGACCTCATAAGTAGTTATAATTTAAAACAAAGTATGAGTAGAAAAGGAAACTGTTGGGACAACGCATGTGTTGAGAGCTTCTTCCATTCAATGAAAGTTGAAGCAATCCAATACGATCCGATCATGACGAGAGAGCAGATGCGCCAAACGATCTTCGAGTACATAGAAGTTGATTATAATCGAACGAGAAGGCACAGTGCACTTGGGTACCTAAGCCCAATGAACTTTGAAAAGAAAAATGTCGCTTAGCTAAGTGTCCAGTCAGACTGGAGCAGATCAAAATATAGGGATGTCACTATTAGTGGTTAACGAGAAGGGTGATTAACGAGAGGAATAACTAAGAAAAGAGAGTAAGGTGATACCACTAAGAGAAACTAGTGACAAGACAGTCGGCAAATGATGCATAAGACGTAGATACAAAAAGACCACGCTAGGCGTGGTCTATTGCTTGGCTACTTCTCGATTTTAATATTTTCGACTCGGGCCTTTAGTTTTTGTCCCGGTCTAAAAGTAACAACACGTCGAGCAGAAATTGGAATGTCTTCACCAGTTTTCGGGTTACGACCAGGTCGCTCGTTTTTCTCGCGAAGATCAAAGTTACCAAAACCAGACAGTTTTACCTGTTCGCCATTTTCGAGTGCTTTACGAACTTCTTCGAAAAACACTTCCACCGTTTCCTTGGCATCCCGCTTGCTGTATCCGAGTGTCTCAAACAGGTTCTCAGCCAAATCGGCTTTAGTGAGTGCCATAAAACTTTCCTCAAAGCTATGTTATACATTGCTACCATCTTCAGTAGCGCCAAAGCATTTACCCTATTCAATCAATGAGATAAGGTCATTTACAAGGAAAGTGTATGCCAAGCTTCTGATTTTCGCCAACTTTTTTATCTCATCGATTTAATTATTCTTTCAAATCAGGAAGATAACTCCCTTGTAAAGTCACATATATAGCTAAAAAACACCTAACCAACAGGTACGATGTGATATTATATCCCGCAAAATTCAACATAATAAGAATTTAAAACTTTAGTGTTCTAAAAGATAATTTTTGAGACCTCTATCCTACACCCAATAAAATCAGCCACTTGATTTGATATCAAACTCAACAGAGGTTACTAAGTAAGCATTATTAAATATGATATTTGTATCATTTCAGAATTTAATTCGAATTAGTCAATCCTTTCGACAATGCTATTCTGCTGTGTTTTTAGAAAACGCTCAATCAATCGTCTTTATTTCGCTAAGAGGTCTTACGGTTTTCTTAGCAGGCTTCACTATCAAACCTATACCGACTAGAAACAGTACAGATGCCACAACTTGAGCGACTGACAGCACCTCGTCATACATAAAGTAACCACTGATCAATGCGAATATAGGTACTAGCAAGGTTAACGGCGCTGTCGTGCTTAATGGATATTGGATTAACAGTTTATTCCACACCCAGTAACCAAATAGCGTAGTTGGGTAAGCCTGAAACAACACAGCAATCGTTGTGTTCCAATCCCATTGTTCTATCCCCTGCCAAATAATTTGGTCACCGTGCAGCATCACGGCAAACAACACTAATGGAACTGGCGCAAATAGCATGCCCCACACGTTAAACGCAAAAGCCTGAGTGGTTTTAGACGCTTTAACAATCACGCCCATCAAGGTCCAACTGCACACCGCAATCATAATCAAGATCACGCCATTAACGGTGATGTGGCCTGTTGCTGCAGATACCAATACCGCCAACGCACACATGGCTAACATCGCCCCCATTAACTCGCGAACCGACGCACTTTCTTTGAAAACCCATACTCCAACGGCCATACCAATTAGCACATTGGTTGAAAGCAACACCGACGAAAGCCCCGATGAGAGCCCAGCGGTAATTGACCATGAAGCCATACCCCAGATGCCCACACCAAACACAAAGCCATAACTCACTAAATAACGCCACGCGACATTCGGTCTTGCTACAAAAAATATCACCGGAATCACCGCTAGCGAGAAACGCGCGGCGGTTGCCAACAACGGATGAACATTGGTTACACCCATTTTGATCATCGAGAAATTGAATCCCCAAATTGCCATCACGAACACCGCTAACAACAAATCATTTCTTTTCATACTGACCCCTCCTTTGTTTTGAATGAGTATCCCTTGAACAATAGAACCAGTACAGATAAAATTTTTACAATAAAAACAAGTACAGTTAACAGCGATCGTGACCATGAGTATCTACAGAAAGCTAGCCAATCAATTTATTGATGAGATTGAAACGGGGAAAAGACCCGAAGGTGGGCGCATGCCTTCGCTGCGTCAATTAGCTAAACAACAAGCCATCAGCATGTCGACCGTAGTGAGCTGCTACCAAGAACTGGAATCACAAGGCTGGATACACTCTCGACCGCAAGCAGGTTATTTTGTTTCTCCTCATAAACCTACTCACTCAACCCCAGAGTGGGCACAGTTTGAGAGTAAAGTGTCGAGCGTTAAGCAAACGTCATCGACTCACAACTCAATCAACGGGCCTTTAGGGGTCTCAAGCACCACCAATGATCAACAGTCGGTCGTTGAACTGGAACGTAGTTTTCGTCGCGCTATTAGGCGTATGAACAGCAGGCTAAACCATTACCCAGACACACAAGGTGAACCGATGTTGCGACAGACATTATCCACTCACTTTGCCAAGCTCGATGTGCACTTTTCACCTGAAGAGATGGTGATTACGGCAGGCTGTATGTCCGCGATTAAGTCTGCACTTGAATCGTGCACCAAAGAAGGCGACACCATCGCGATTAGTTCACCTTGTTTCAACGGCATTCTGGAGTTACTCGGAAAGATGTCACGCCAGATCATCGAGATCCCATCTCTGGATGACGGTATCGACTTGCAACAACTGGAAGCGCATTTGAAGAATAGACAAGTCGATGCCGCGATTTTTTGTACCTCCCATATGAACCCTCAGGGGATCAATATGTCAGCTAGTCAAAAACAAAAACTTGCCGAATTAGCGAACCACTATCAAGTACCGATCATTGAAGATGATGTGTATCTGGAACTTTCTTATTCCTCACACACTCCACTCCCCGCGAAATACTACGACAAAGGCGGCTATGTACTATGGTGTGGTTCAATATCGAAAAGCTTGTCACCGAGTTACCGATTAGGATGGTGCTTACCAGGGAGGTTCATTAACGAATACAAGGCTCAGTTTTCTGCTGCAAGCTATGGCGTCGCCCTGCCCACTCAGCTTGCGGTTGCTGACTTTATCGAATCTGGTCAATACGCAAAACACGTTAGAAGAAGGTGTACTCAGCTCCTCTCTTTGCGCCAGCAATACCTAAGTTATTTGGCTCAGCTCCTTCCTCAAGGAGTAAAGATAAGTAACCCACAAGGTGGCATGGTACTTTGGCTACAAATACCAAATTTGAACCAATCAAGCTTTGCTCAGGCAGTTGCCGACCACAACATTGATATCAGGCTTGGGCACCTGTTTAGCACTCATGACCTTTACAGCAATTGCTTACGCATCAATATTGGTTACTTGTTAGAGGGAAAAGCCAAGCAGGAATTGAACGACTTAATCGAACTGATTCGCGTTCATAGCTAGTACGTTGCAGTTCTTAATACGTGCCAGTTCATAATACGCAGCTAGGACATCAAAGCTTTTCAGAATCGACTTTTTCATAGCCATTCGAACACCGAATTTTAATAGCCTTTTATCATAAAAAAGAAGGCTATCATTCCTATCTGAACTAGGTTAAAGCCCCGCACCGTAAGGAAAATGACTCGCTTCGATACCTTTAAATACTGAGTTTGCTAGCACATACAAAATTATGCAAACTGACTAATGACACATCACTTTTTAACTTCAATATACAACCGCCGGCGCTGGCGTTTTCCCGTATTTGAAGAGAATAATTATGAGTGATACAACAAAAAACAAACCACTACCTTCCTTTATCGAAGAACGCTTGAACTTCTATATTCAAGACCTCATTACCCAGAACCAAAGCCAAAAGCACTTGGTATTGGGTAAACGACCTCAGCGCAACGCCGTCGTGATGCAGAGCAATGATTACTTAGCACTGTCACACAACAAACCGATCCAAGACGCCCATCAAGCG
This sequence comes from Vibrio sp. 10N.261.46.E11, assembly GCF_041472735.1. Taxonomy (NCBI): domain Bacteria; kingdom Pseudomonadati; phylum Pseudomonadota; class Gammaproteobacteria; order Vibrionales; family Vibrionaceae; genus Vibrio; species Vibrio sp. 10N.261.46.E11. Next base: position 67,225 of record NZ_JBFRQW010000051.1, on the reverse strand, counting down.
GCGATTATCGAACACGATGACAACGTAGTGATGTCTGCAATTTTCTTACAAGATGAAGAGTCTAAACCTGCGTTTGAAACCGAGCTCGCGAACTATGTCGGAATGGAGAGCTGTTTGCTTTCTCAGTCAGGTTGGGCGGCCAATATTGGACTATTGCAAACCATCTGCCCGCCGGACACATCGGTGTATATCGACTTTTTTGCCCATATGTCGCTATGGGAAGGCATTCGTGCCGCTTGCGGCATCGCTCACCCATTTGTGCATAACAATATGAATCACCTGCGTAAACAGTTAGAGCGCCACGGCTCAGGCGTTATTGTGGTCGATTCGGTTTACAGTACCATTGGGACCATCACCCCACTACGCGACATCTACGAAATGGCGCAGGAGTTTGATTGTGCAGTCGTCGTTGATGAATCGCATTCTCTGGGTACGCATGGGAAAAATGGTGCAGGCTTAGTTCACGCATTGGGTCTCACTAACCAAGTCGACTTCATCACCGTAAGTTTGGCTAAAACCTTTGCTTATCGCGCAGGCGCAATCCTCGGTCCTAAACAGCTATCGGCAACCTTGCCGTTTGTTGCTTATCCCGCGATTTTCAGCTCGACCGTGTTACCGCAAGAAGTGATTCGTTTACAGAAAACATTAGAGGTAATCAAAAGTGCAGATGATAAACGACAAGCTCTGTTCCTGCGTGCTAAATCGCTGACTACGGGTCTAAAACGAATTGGCTTTAATATCCGCAGCGAGTCTCAAATTGTGGCATTAGAGTGTGGTAGTGAAAGAAACACCGAACGTGTTCGCGATTTCCTCGAAGAACGTAATGTGTTCGGTGCTGTTTTTTGTCGCCCTGCTACGGGTAGGAACAAAAACATCATCCGCTTTTCAATCAATGCCGACATGACACCACGAGACATTGACCATGTGCTCACAGTTTGTCACGAAGCGTACCATCACCCAGAGTTAGAGTTCGTATAACTCTGTACACACCAATTCTATAACTAACACAAACGGCAGGACTGAATAGACGCTATCATGTCGCGATACAAAAAGAGCCCAGCGAATTGCTGAGCTCTTTCTTGTGTTCATCTATTCATCTATTCATCTATTCATCTATTCATCTATTCATCTAGTTCAGCTGGATAACCGGACGGTACAACCAATCAAATCCAGTGTGCAATTTTATCGAACAGTCGGGTTTTATCCGCTGGCTTCACAATAAAATCTGACATGCCCGACGATTCCATTTTTTCCAATGTCACTGGGGAACTGTCGCCTGTGTGAGCAATAATCGGCACTGTAGAGTATTCTTTGGCTGCACTGCGGATTCGACGAGAAGCTTCAATACCATCCATAATTGGCATCTCGATATCCATCAGAATCAAATCAACATCCTCGCTATCCAAAGCATCTAACGCTTGTTGGCCATCTTCTTTCTGTACAACGTCAAAGCCCTGTTTTTCCAATAACATTGCGGTAAAACGGCGCAAAGATTCGTTGTCATCCACCACCATGATCGTGCGTTTATTAGTCGCCTCTAGTGGTTTCACAGCAACCGACGGCAACACGTAATTGGAATCGAAAAGTAAGCGCTCAATGGTGGCTTTGGTATTCAGTAGCCAAACTTGTGTTTCCACCCAAATCGGTTCAAAAGCAACGTTACGAACACGCTTAATGGGGTGATGCTCATACAAATAGATGATTCTCGCTTCAGTGAACGATAGCAAAGATTCAATTCTATCGAGGTAATTAGCTCTTAAATCTAAGCTCTCCATATCAACGAAAATCAAGTCGAACTCAAATTGATATTCCTTATTTTTAAGTGCTGATACAACGTCTAATACGGTGAGGTCAAACCCCATAAAACGTGACGTCTCAGTAATTTTATCAGAGAGTACTTTCTGGTCACTCACCATCAACACTGTCTTTAGTTTAGTGAGCTCACTCTTAATTTCATTCACAGAGTGAGAAGTCAAAGATGGAAAAGTCATCGTGAACTGCGTCCACTGTTCCACCTCAGACTTACACTTAATCTCTCCACCAAACGACCGCATTACTTTCTGACAAAATGGCAAACCTAAGCCGTAGTTACCTGATTGGCCGGTGGTGTAAAAATCTTGGAAAATACGTCGAATGACATCGTTTGAAATACCAGCTCCGTTATCGGTAACCACAATTTGATTGGTCACGTCATCACTGCACATGGTGACATGAATATGAAAATCTTCAGGGCTGCGATGATGGAATGCGTTCTTGAACAAGTTATACATCACGTACTTCAACAAGGTATCACTGCCCAAGAAATCAAAGTTGCTTTGTACATCTAAAGAGATCGCTGATTTATCAGCTGAGCGCTTATAGTTAAAGCTATCTATCGCCCCTTCAACCACCGCTTGAGCTGAATGTTTCTTGAACGTAGAACGAGATACTCGGTTTTCATCAATTGAAGTCAATAACAGGTCAATCGTCTCGTTACCTGAGTGAATAATCTCCATCGCTTCATCACCCACTTCACGTAACTGTATAACTTCTTCATTGCTCAAAGCGTATTGCCCTTGGTGGCCACCACTTTTCGGATTCGGCAATATGGACTGCATAACATCAATAGAAGTCAGTAAACCACTTAGTGGGTTTCGCATCTCATGCGCGATACCGGCTCCAAAAGATTTCGCCAATGACACCTTATTCTCATGTTCCACCTGATTACGGAAGTAAAATAAGTTACCGAACAAATAGATAAATAAGAAGATTGGCACATGCGTCCAATCCATTGTGAGCTCTAAGTAGAAGCCTTGTGCCACCCATGCATACAAGGTAGCAATCCCTATCCCGGCGAAGGTTTGTGCAAACATCACTCGGGTGACGTGAACTAATAAAATATGGAGGAAAATAGCCGACATGAAAGACATAACCCATACGTTGGACCAGTTATTCATCAGCAGCATGTAAAAGAAAAAACACGGTAAGCAGAGGGTGATAGCGACTTGATAATAAGCCGGAAGGTACTTTCGCCAATCAAATGGAACTCGATTACGAACAACAATCCCAAGGAACAATACCGAGCAAAACAGACGCAGGGCTAAATTCTCATAGGGTTGCGGAAACAAGAATTCCCATACAATGTAGTAAGCAGGGAAACCGACAAAGCCCATCCAACCCACAAGGGTTAGGTTAGGTTCTGCGTACTGATAAACTTTACGAATCGCGTTCATACAAATACTTTATTTACTAAGCCCTAACGTTTACAAAGTCTTAAATTTGATGTTGGTTCTTATGTTTTCCGCTGAGTATATTACACATCAACTCAGAGCAGTGAGCTTTCCATCAAATATGTATCAACGCTTTTGATTTTATAATTGGCTCAGATGAATAAAGTCTCGGTTTCATACTTTAATTAAGACAATATCCCTTCGTAATTCAGATTTATACGCTCACGCCTACACCAACAACGCGCCTTAGCAAGTGCTGCGCCTCTTCGTTTGCATTACGTCACTGTAACGCGATGCATCTTTCTTGGAGAATCGCCGTAATCAATCACCGCGTAATGTTGCGTTACCCTATTGTCCCAAATAGCCATTGATCCCCTGTCCCATTTGAAACGGACTTGAAACTCAGGGCGTCGTGCAATTTCAAACAGTTGGTTAAGTAAAACATCACTCTCTTGTCGGTCAAGTTCGTTGATATAACGGGTAAACTGCTCATTGATATAAAGTGTTTCTCTACCTGTTTCCGGATGGCTCTGAACAACAGGATGGATTACAGGTGGATTTTTCTGCGCGGTTTTAAGTAGTGATTTGTGCCAATCAAGCTCTATCTGATCTGACTCAACTCCCTCGAAAGCCACCAGCGAATGAGTCGCAGACAACCCTCTCAGCTTTGCTTTCATGTCTTCATCTAATGAATCAAATACAGCCGTCATCGAACACCAAATCGTATCCCCGCCTACGCTTGGAATATGTTGGGCATGCAACAGAGAAGCTTTCGATGGCAATTTTCGCCAGGTTAAGTCGGTATGCCAATAACTTTCCATCGGGGCATTGCCACGCGTTGTTTCTATCACACTCACCTGATGTACATGCTCGACGCGAGGGAAAAATGGATGTGCTGGTTCGAGTTGTCCAAATCGCTCTGCAATCATCAAGTGTTGTTCTGGTGAGAGTATTTGATCACCTAGGAAGATTACTTGGTGGGTAATCAGCGCCTGATAAACCTCATCGAGTTCGGTCACACTGCATGTGGCGAGATCGACTCCATGGATTCGCGCACCGATATGAGGGGTAACTTGTTCTATTTTCGACATACTTTCGCTTTTTAATGATGTGACATTTAATAGTCAATCTAGATACTGACTATTAAACCGGATAAATACCCCATTTCTTTCAATCCTACTCAACATAAAATGACTTTACTTTGAAAACAAAAAAAAGAGCCCCTAAACTGGCGCTCTTTTCGTTTTTTGATACTTCCTGTATCCATAGACAAGTCCAATCTGTAGTACTTTCACCGAAAGCCAGACCATCGATATCTCCAGTTGTGTATCACCAATAAATCTAGCACACAATCTTCAGGCTTTTCTGAGACACAACCGAGATATTCAACTTAGTGCCATTCCATCTCAACACTTGTTCAATGCCATTAAAAAGGAAGCAATCTCGACATTAACGATACTGATGTGTAATAAGAATTATTAATTTTACTAATATTCTATGCGCTCTTATCGTAATCAGAATAACTCAGTTTAATCGGCGTAACGCTAACACGAAGAAAGGAATAAAGAATGACTGCCATTACCGATTTAGACATTCTGCTAAAGTCCATGTCACCAGAGCTCATTGAAGGTGATTATGTTTTTTGCTCTGTTGACGGTGCATTAACAGACTATGTTCAACTCGACCCAATCGCGACCTTTCGTGAAAAAGAAGGCTTAACCTTGGTGCTCACGGAGGGTGCTGCACGCCAAGCTCAACTCGATTTCGATGGTGTACTTAGCCTGATTACTTTGTCGGTACATTCCAGTCTTGAAGCGGTTGGATTAACAGCGGCTTTTGCCACCAAGCTAGGTTCATACGGTATTAGCGCCAACGTAATTGCTGGTTATTACCACGACCATATCTTCGTTCAGAAAGACAAAGCAGACGAAGCAATGAGCGCGCTGAAAGAGTTTTCAGAAACTGAGTAATAAAGAATTTGATTACTCACAAATACAAAAAAAGCGACGTAATCTACGTCGCTTTGACTTATTGCTCAATAATCACTCACTGATCAGGCATCAGTGAATGACACAGTTAAGCAAGCTTAAAAGTCGCCACTTTGTCACTTAAACCAGCGGCTTGGCTCTTAAGTTCGTTCGACTCAGTTAAGCTGTCCTGTGCGCCCACAACTAAGTGGTCGGTAACATCTTTAATGGTCGTAATGTTCTGAGTAATTTCACCCGTCACGTGCGTTTGCTCTTCTGCTGCGGTCGCAATTTGAGTCGCCATATCACTAATCAAAGCCACTGCTGTGTTGATCTCTTCTAGCGCATGTGAAGCTCGGTCGGCATCTTCTACGGAATGTATTGCCAGTTTCGAGCTGCTCTCCATAAAATCAACCGCTTGAGCCGTTGTGCGTTGTAAAACATCAATCGTTGACTTTATCTCTTCTGTTGAAGAGTGAGTGCGCTGAGAAAGTACACGTACTTCATCTGCAACTACAGCAAAACCACGACCTTGCTCACCAGCACGCGCCGCTTCAATCGCAGCATTCAAAGCAAGCAAGTTAGTTTGCTCTGCAATACCTTGAATCGTAGCAAGTACCGTCGAAATCTCTTGAGCATGCTTGTTTAGCTCGCTGATCACGCTACCCGCTTCATTCACTTCATTGGCAAGGTTATTGATAGAACCTTTAGTATCGACAACCAGAGCGTGACCGCTGTTAGTGCTTGTCGCAGAGTCTTGCGCCGCTTTTGCTGTTTGCTCGGCATGCGATGCAATCTCTTGCGTTGCGCTCGCCATTTCCGTTACAGCCGTCGCCACCATGGTGATCTCTTGCTGTTGATGATTAAGCTCATCCACCGAACGATTCGCTCGCTGAGTACTTTTCTCTGACTGGCTGTTAAGCTGCTCTGATTGCCCACGAATATGACCAATCAACTGCTGTAAACTTCCTACAAAAGTGTTGAAGTTCTGTGCTAGCTCTCCTACTTCATCTTGGTTCTCAACATGAATACGCTGAGTTAAATCACCACTACCATTAGCGATCTGCGCCAGAGCTTGAGACACATGGTTCAACGGTCGGAATAGAATAGTACACAACAGGTTAAATAATATGGTACATACAATAACGACCAATAATGTCACTAATACTTGGCCAAACACAGCATCAAACAACGGTGCAACCAAAGAGTCATGATTAACAACACTGATAGTAATCAGGCTTGTTCCGTCAATCGCACGTGCGTACAGAACATAGTCGCTGCCATTTAACTCGATAGCCGTGTCTTTACCGCTAGTCAGTGCCTTCTGTACATCAGAAAAATCTAGCCCTAGCGAGCTAATATTCTCGTTCAGCAACTTTGTATCAGCGTGCGTGTAAACCGTGCCCTTGTTCGTCGCGATGAACATGTAACCTTCGCCTGGAAGGATCACTTTTTCAAGGCTGTTTAGAATATCGGTAATTTCTACATCAGCGCCCAAAACGACCTGCTGACCATGCAGTTGCATTGCAGTGCCCAACGACACAACGTTCGCCCCAGTTGCCGCGGCAACCGTTGGGTTATCCATGAACACTTTACTTGGGTTCGCAACCGCATTGGTGTACCAACCCCATACGCGTGGATCATCATTACCCGGTGGCAACACTACGCCATTCGCATTTTTTTGCGAACCATCAGGGAATGCTAAGAACACATTATCAAACGCCCCTGAATCACGAACCTGCTTCAGGTGAGTCACCAAGCTTTCTTGTTTTGACTCCTTCGAAAGTGAAGTAAGCGCACGTTCTTTGGATAAGATCCAATCCGATACATATTGATTGTAAGAAGCTGATGCCCCCTCTAAGCGCTGTTCAACTTCAATATCTAAGCGTTGCAGTGAAGCACGAAAAGACAATACCTCGACCAAAATCCCCCCCAGGATAATGGCCATGCTGGCAGAGATCGCCAGCTTATTCTTAAGCGAAAGTTTCTTTAACATAGAAAACCTATAATTTTTATATAAATAACCGTGGGTAACAGAACCGTTCCCATGCGGTAGCAAGCTAATATATTTTACATGTTAAAATAAATAATTAAACGTGCTAACCTCTTGTATTATCAATAAATACAGACCAAAAATTAGATCCAAATCAACTCTAGCCGATGAACGGTATACGCTAAGATTGAATAACGTCAATAAGAAAATTAAATGCCAAGCCTTTTGCTTCATTTATCTTAATGTAGATGGAGTTAGTATTCTCAATCCAACAATCTTGCAAACAGTTAAGTACTCAGAGTTTTCTTATGTCCCGTAGTCAACGCCTTTTCGACCTGCTCCAATTAATGCGCTCTCATAAATACCCCGTGTCTGCCGATCATCTCGCTAAAGAACTAAACGTGAGTACACGCACCATTTATCGAGACATCGTGACGCTGCAAGCACAAGGTACTGAAATTGATGGTGAAGCCGGAAGAGTCGATTTACGGCATCAACTTCCTTGCAGTTGATCCTGACGGACACCGTATCCGCGTCTTCGCTTAAACGAATAAGAGCAAGCTACACTTAGCCGCTTGCTCAACTCATCTCATCTCATCTCATCTCATCTCATCTCAACAAGAGCTTACTAGCCAAAGTCTAACGTCAACAATAGTCGTGTCTCGTCAGATGAAGTAACGGGAGAGCGATGCACAAGCCCCGCATTTTCATTGCCACTCTCTCCTTTCAGCAACGCCACATCACCACTCACCATTTGTTGAATATCAGATTCATGAGCATATAGGCCTGAAGCCGAATCTGGCTGTCCATTGGCTCCTCGTCCTAACTTCGAACGGTCGAGCGCGTAGTTTGGCAGCCATTGCGTCGCGACACCATGATAAGTGGTCACCAAGCGACAAGGTACTTGGTCAAAATGGAAACGTGGGCACATCGCTTTATTCAGAACCGCCAAACGAAGCCCTACTGCTTCAAGATCAAACAAACAACAGAACATATCCACCAGCTCTGCCATGTTTTCTAATAGCGCTTTAGAAGCCGTTCCATCTGTCGACAATTTTAATTTCTCATAGGCATTGTCGGGTGACACGCTAACAGACTTACTAAAATTAGGATTCGACGCGATAAACTCATTAATGTCGTCGATTAAATTAGCATCAAACTTACGCTGCCAAATCGCGATGTTGATATCACTTTGATAGATGTCTGCTAATACCGTGGGCTGCTCCGAAGCACTAACGCATGGCTTGTGACTCACCTGATCTTTGATACTCACAGCCGAACTAATATTAAGTGGCTGGTTACTATTGGTTGCCAAAGGCTTCGTTAACACGGCATTCATTACGTCTTCTCCTTGATACATGCTTATCGTCTTCCTCTTACTAATACGATCGTTATTCGCAGCAAGAGTTAATTATAGGTATGTTATAACATAACTTTAATTGCACAGGTAATTTACCAATCGTGCTTTAAATTATCTGGATATGCCTTTCTAGCCTTAAGTCATTTGATTTGTATGAAGTGGAACAAAGCAGAAAACTCGAAAAGCTTAGCTTTAGCGTTCTTATCGTTGACTCAACTTAGCGACGACTTTCACAGCATAGGTCCCAACTTAGTGATGAACTAGGACACAAAAGTGTTGAATTAAGCGTTCGATAGGTTCGGAGATGTCGTTGATGTCACATGTCGTTACACAGCATGACGTCTTAACGCTTTACATCTTCGCCGCTGTAAACAACAATCCCTGAGAATAAATCCATAACATAATGTATTTAGAAATTATGAGTAACACAGAAAACAAAAAATCGAGTCCTCTTTTCGAAGTCGTATTTAACGTCTTTCTTCCTTCGTTCATCTTAATGAAGTTCAGTGGAGAGGAACATCTCGGAACGGGCTTAGCCCTACTTGTCGCCCTTGCCTTCCCTATTGCTTACGGTGGCATGGAGTTAATCCGCAACAAGAAATTCAACTTCATCGCGGCACTTGGCTTTGTCAGTGTTCTATTAACTGGCGGTATCGGTTTCTTCGAACTCGACACTCGTTGGCTTGCACTAAAAGAAGCATTAATCCCTGGTTTGATTGGTTTAGCGGTTCTTGGCTCGACCTTCACTCGCTACCCATTTATCCAAAAAGTTATTTTCACTCCCGCGTTGTTAAACATATCTCTAATCGAAGAACGTTTAAGAGAGTTTGGTAACCAAGTAGAGTTTGATCGTTGCCTAATGAAGTCAAACTATCTATTTGCAAGTACTTTCGCGTTTTCTTCTGCGATGAACTACTTTCTAGCGACTTGGATTGTGACTAGCCCGGCTGGTACTGCAGCTTTTAATGAAGAATTGGGTAAGTTGACACTTTACAGCTACCCGGCCATCGCTATCCCAAGTATGTTGATGATGTTAGGTATTTTCTACTACATTTGGCGTCAAGTTCGCTCGATGACTTCACTAGAAACGGAACAGATCTTTATTACTAAATAATTTTCGTTGCGTTAGATCTGAGTACAAAACCGCTTCAAATACTCGATTGCTTCAAAAAAACAGATAGCATCAAAAACCAATTGCTTAAAAAAGCATTAGCCCAGCACACTCGCTGGGCTTTTTTGTCTGTTCTACATATAGCAAAATATTAACTTTTAATTGATATCATGAATTAATTTAAACAAAACGATGTTCATTTTCATGACTCACTGTCCATAACTGGTCGAAAACAAGTAATAGTCAATGATTTGCATTGAATGAGGCGTGATATGTTTTTATAATCAAATCCGTTTGTTACTTTACAAAGTTCAACCCTAGCAATGACATTACTTCAGTTCATATTGGTCATATTTAACCACTAGTTTGCAAAAGCTAGACACCATGCGAACTCGATAAGGAAATTAAAATATGAACAAATCTCAATTAGTTGAACACATCGCAACTTCTGCTGACATATCAAAAGAGCAAGCAGGCACAGCACTCAATGCGCTCGTTGAAGGTATCTCGACTACGCTTGCAAATGGCGATGATGTATCTATCCTTGGATTTGGTAGCTTTAAAGTGAATAGCCGCGCTGCTCGCACTGGTCGCAATCCAAGAACTGGAGAAGAGATTCAAATCTCAGCGTCAAAAACACCAGCATTTAAAGCAGGCAAAGCACTAAAAGAGACATGCAACCTGTAAGATAGAAAATACAAGGAAGGTTACCGATGACAACTAAGGAAAAAACAAAAACGAGCCGCAGTAAAAAAGCCGGCAAGTCAACCAAAGCACAAGCAGAAGGGCCTAAGGCTCGTCAACGCATTGAAGAGCTGCTCGAAGAGCGTGAATTAGCTAAACTGTTAGAGCTGTAGTTTGTATTAGAATTATAGTATGTGTTAGAGCTGTAATTAAAGATTTACATGATGGTTTGTTGTCATTCAAATGCCACTGCAGATTTTCGGTGGCATTTTAGTATGAAGAACAAGCCCTAGCGCATCAATCCCGAGCCTTAAAAGCCGTTTAACAGAATGACCAATTTTACTAGGTCAATTCAATATAGGGCTTTTTAACGCCCTCAGGCCCGATTGCATATTCGTCCATCAATTGCTTAAACACCTCTCAAGCATATATCGTACATTCAAACTCGCCGACTTCCCTCCCCCCCATAGATCATTCACCATACCCCATCGCTATAACAGCCACTGCATATACTTTTCCAACCTAAAAAACACCTGCTTATTTCCAAACAATGACAAAACCCGAACAATTGTAAATTTATTGTAAAAAATTCTTTAAGGGCATTATTTTTGTGTATAGGATTATCAGTAGGGCTTGGCAGGCCGAATGCCATAGTCTAATTGGTGCACATACCAAAAGGATATCCATATAAAGCAAGATCAGTACTTATCTTTATTTCGTTTTTAGACTTAGATACAGCCGTTTGTGTTGCCGTCAAATGAAGTAGATAAATCACTAAAATATAAAAATCAAATAGAAAACAAACACAACAGTAGCAAACATAATTTAATAAAAAGACAGGGAAAACCATGAAAAACATACGTGAATTATTTTTTGGGTTTATATTATTATTTAGTTCCAGTGCATTTGCAGAAGAAGGATCATTTAATCAAGCTATCAGTAACTTAAGTCAAAGTGTTGATGGTTTTTTTCAACGAATATACAGGTTGGTTCGTTGGACTGATATTTAAAAGCGTACCGGTAGGTGAAGCAAACTTCCCAATTATTGTTGGCTGGTTACTGCTCGCTGCGATCATCTTTACTGTTTACTTTGGCTTTGTTCAATTTAAACGTGTCGGGATGGCCATAGACATTATTAAAGGTAAGTACACAGACCCTAACTCCAAACACGAAGGGGAAGTTTCTCACTTTCAAGCGTTAACAACCGCGCTTTCTGGAACTGTTGGGCTTGGTAATATTGCCGGTGTGGGTGCTGCACTCGCAATTGGTGGTCCTGGTGCAACATTCTGGATGATCTTGTGTGGTCTTCTGGGTATGGCTTCTAAGTTCTGTGAGTGTACCTTAGGTGTGAAATACCGAACTATCCTACCTTCAGGTGTCGTTTCCGGTGGTCCCATGTACTACCTAAGCCAAGGTCTTGGTGAAAGAGGGTTGGGTGGACTAGGTAAAGCCCTTGCTATTGGTTTTGCATTAATGTGTATTTTAGGTGCATTGGGCGGCGGTAACATGTTCCAAGCGAACCAAGCACATGCCATGCTCACTTATGCATTTGATGTACCGAGTGAATACGGTGTGATCACTGGCCTTGTACTCGCCGCTTTAGTTTTTTCTGTGATTGTTGGTGGTATGCCTTCTATCGCATCGGTAACAGAAAAAGTTGTTCCTTGGATGGCTGCTCTGTATATCGGTATGGCTGTGATTGTTATCGGTTCTAATCTTGACCAAGTAGGTCCTGCGTTCAGCGCAATCTTTACAGGTGCGTTTACTGGCGAAGGTGTTGTGGGTGGCTTTATTGGTGCCTTAATCCAAGGTCTAAAACGTGCAACGTTCTCAAACGAAGCCGGTGTAGGTTCAGCAGCTATCGCTCACTCAGCGGTTAAAACAAAAGAGCCAATCACTGAAGGTCTAGTATCACTATTAGAACCGTTCGTTGATACAGTCATCATTTGTACAATGACAGCCTTGGTTATCACTATCGCTGGTCTAAATACAGGTCCATTCGATGGTTCTGGCTTAACGGGTGTAACGCTTACTGCTGCATCGTTTACTGAAACGGCAGAAGTGTTCAAATACACACTCGCTCTCGCGGTAATCATGTTCGCGTTTTCTACCATGATCTCTTGGTCGTACTACGGTCTTAAAGCGTGGACTTACCTATTTGGTGAAGGCAAAACAACGGAACTGATTTTTAAAGTGATGTTTTGTGTGTTTGTTGTTATCGGTGCGACGATTCAGTTTGGCGCGGTAATCGACTTCTCTGACGCAGCTATCTTTGCGATGTCTATCTTTAACATTCTTGGTTTGTACTTCTTGATGCCTGTTGTGAAGAAAGAACTGCAATCGTTCGTTGCTCGTGTTAAATCAGGCGAAATCAAAACTTACGAAAAATAGCGACTAGTCAATAATTTATTGTCGACTAACACTGTTCTAAAATTTTTGTAATACCCTTTGCTTAAGAAAGCGAGAACAGTACTGCAACTTACCCAAATCCCTACCAGCTTTGCTTGTAGGGATTTTTTATGTCTGAAGAGAAAAAAATTGAGTACAACGCAAAACGCCCACATCACGTGTGCGATGTGGGCGTTTAAATTCTTACTGCAAGCAGTGGTGATATAGATATATTAAGCGCTTAGTTTATAGACCCATCTCTTCAGTGAGAGTTTTGATCTGCTTGATATCCATGGTGTGAACTTCAATCATTTGTCTGATGTCGCTTAGACGAGAATTCGCATTGTCTTGCTTCTCACACGCGTCAGATTTCGCATCCCATGAAGTGCCATCTAAGAAAACATCACACGCTTTCTTCAAAGAGCCAAGGTTTTGTTCGATGTCATCTCTTTCTTTCTCGAGTTTTTCAAGCTCTTGAGATATCTGTAATTCTTTGCGGAAAAGTTCACGCGAACGTTCAAACAAAGTCGATTGCATATCAGCTTGACGGCTCAACTTTTGATTGTTTTGTTGAGTTTGTTCTAACGTTTGCTTCTGTTCGTTTAACTGCTGCTCTAGCGAGTAGTTTGCTTTCTCTAAAACTGCAGATTGTTTCGCTAAGTCTTGGAGTTCTTTTTGATGCTCTTCTTCCTGTTTCACTAAAGCGGCTTCTACTTTCGCATCTATTTCGGTGTCAACTTTTGCCACTTTCTCTTCAACTGATGTCACCAACTGCGTTTTGCTATCACGCAGTTCTTGATAACGAGTTTCTAGTACCTGATAAGTGGATTCCCACTTCGAAGCCGTGACTGTAGAACCGATTAAGCCGCCTAACGCCAAACCGATAACCGCAGCAATGCCGATATAAAGCTGACTGCGCTTATCACGTTCTTCAATAACAACCACTTCATCTTGTTCGCTTTGTCCAGATTGCTGGTTCACTAACGGGTACTCCCAAAAATATGTTTAACGTTACGCGGTCACTGGCGTTAATGCCAATACTGATAGTGTAGGTTCAGTTAAACCTATCGCTCAAGTCAGAAGTACTTGAGCTTTGCTAACACGTTCATCCCAACGGCTCACAGTTCAAAGCTCACAGATAAATTTAACGAGTTAACTCCGAAATCATCAAGCTGGCAGTATACAAAAGGAAGCTGCTAACGATAACAATCACTACCCCTTTTTGCAGTTTTTCGTTGGTCCGGTAACGAAACAGTACAAATGCCAAAGCCAATAAAAAAACAATCGCTATTAATCGAGTCATAACTCCTCCTTGTTTCTCTATTTTATACCATTTAAATAAGCAAGTTACGTCAGAGACTCGTTGTTTGATCATTTAGTTGAACAACATTTAAGCAAACAGATATTTTGTAGCTGACATCACATTTTATATGATCTAGGATACGCCTACAGATTATCTAATTATTTAGGTAATTGTTCCGATGAAGACTGCAGGAGAGTGGTTTTTAACTAAATATTAACATTTAGTTAGATTGACCCGCCGAAGAAGTAAATCTTTCAGGTGCTTTATGCTGGAGAAATCCAGAAAAGTGAGGACTGTCGTTGGAGGAACCTCTGGAGAGAACCGTACTACTTTTTTTTGTAGCAAGCGGTCGCCGAAGGAGCAAGCTTAGTGCCCGTTACTTATCTATAAGTGATTCGCTAAGTGAAACTCTCAGGCAAAAGGACAGAGGAGTGGAAAGCAACAGCCTTAATTAACAAATGAATTCTATCTAGAAATCCGTATGTATTAAGTAGTGCTCCCGATCCCTGTGATCTGCACTGCCTTCCCTCTTCTCCTTAAATTTTATATTTATTAAGGGGAATCTATGAACCACCTACAAGCTACACTACAAACCATCAACCAATTCGTCTGGGGACCACCACTGCTTATTCTGCTAGTGGGTACAGGCATCTACTTTACTTTTCGCTTAGGCTTACTCCAGTTTAGACACCTTCCAACTGCTCTAAAAATGGTGTTCACCAAAGACAAATCCGGCAAGGGTGACGTATCAAGCTTCGCCGCTTTGTGTACTGCACTTTCCGCAACTATTGGTACAGGTAACATCGTTGGTGTAGCGACCGCAATCAAGATTGGTGGCCCTGGTGCCCTATTCTGGATGTGGCTTGCCGCTGTATTTGGTATGGCGACCAAATACGCAGAATGTCTACTTGCCGTTAAATACCGTAGAACCGATAGCAATGGCGAAATGGTTGGCGGCCCAATGTACTACCTGCAATACGGTGTCGGCTCACGAACCTTAGCGGTCATGTTCGCTGTCTTCGCGCTCGGTGTTGCTTGCTTCGGTATCGGCACCTTCCCACAAGTAAACGCTATTTTAGACGCAACTCAAATCTCATTTGGCGCTTCACGTGAAATGTCAGCGGTTGTCCTCACGATACTAGTGGCGGTTGTAACCCTTGGTGGTATTCAATCGATCGCTAAAGTAGCAGGGAAAGTCGTTCCTACGATGGCGGTGATGTACGTCGTCGCGTGTTTAAGCGTTCTGATTTCAAATGCAGACCAACTACTGAATGCCATTACCCTTGTTGTGACTTCTGCGTTTACCAACACAGCAGCAACTGGTGGTTTCTTTGGCGCGAGCATCATGCTTGCTATCCAATCAGGTATCGCTCGTGGCGTGTTCTCGAACGAATCTGGCTTAGGTAGCGCACCAATGGCTGCAGCAGCGGCTAAAACAGACTCATGTGTGAAACAAGGGCTTGTCTCTATGACAGGCACCTTCTTCGATACCATCATCATCTGTACGATGACCGGCTTGGCGCTTATCTTAACGGGCGCTTGGCAGACTGACCTTTCTGGCGCTGCGATGACCACTCACGCGTTCGCTGTTGGTTTGAATGCAGACACCCTTGGCCCTATGTTGGTTTCTGTTGGCTTAATCTTCTTTGCGTTTACAACAATTTTAGGTTGGAACTACTACGGTGAGCGCTGTGTTGTGTTCTTGCTAGGTACCAAAGCAGTATTGCCTTACAAGATCGTCTTCATCGCCTTGGTTGCTTCTGGTGCATTCTTAAAGCTCGACATGATCTGGATAATGGCGGATATCGTGAACGGCCTAATGGCAATTCCGAATCTAATCGGCCTTATCTTGCTACGTCACGTTGTTATAGAAGAAACCAAGCTATTCTTCAAACCGTTAACTTCCTCAAAGGATTGCGAAGCAGTTAAAGCATAATAAGAATTGAGCGTTCAAAAACGCCCGCAATGATGTGCGGGCGTTTTATTATAAAACTAATGGCTATGTGCTAATGACTGAGATTTCAATACACTAGACTATGACTTAGCTAGGCTCTTCCATTAAAAGCTTGACACCCAGCCCCACCAGCACCATGCCAGTCACACCTTCCATCCACTTCATGAAACTCGCATTCTTTAGCAAATTTTTAGCCGAGTTAAGTGCCCCTGCCAAACCGCATTGCCACACCATCGCAATCATAAAGTGTACCGAAGCCATCAACATAGATTGCAATAAAGGCGAACCTTCAGGGTTGACGAACTGAGGTAAAAAGGCCAAATAGAAAACTGCCGTTTTTGGGTTCAGCACATTAGATAAAAAGCCTTCACGCAAAGAACGCTTAGCACTGTATGCTTGCTGAGCTTGTTCACCCACCTTCAAACCGCCACCGTTTTTCATCAAAGCTCGTAAGCTGCTTAAGCCAAGCCAGATCAGGTAAACCGCACCCACCATCTTAACGGCTTGAAAGAGTTCAGCTGACTGGGCGAGGATTGCAGAAATACCCACAGCAGAGAAAAACGCATGTACATACAAGCCGCTACAAATACCAAAGCTGGTCATCACGCCGTCAGATAAGCCAGAACGGCTCGTATTGCGAATCACCAAAGCCGTATCTAAACCCGGCGTTAGCGTTAAAATAGTGATGGCAATTAGAAATGCCTCAAAGTTCAAAATATCCATATTATTGTCATTCTTGTTCAGCGATCTATCATCAATACCGTGTATCTGAACAATTCGCAAGCAACAATTGCCACCAGCTATACAACTCACTGATTTTGTGCACAATAGAACAGTTTAATTTGTTAATAAATAGTAAATTCAAGGCATCGTACCGCCTCATGCTTTTCTCGCTATATCTTCGACTCCGAAGGTCAGCGTCTTTTAAAAGTAGAGCCATAATCAAAGTACATGAGAGATGAACCTTAACGCTGACGCTATCCTAAGGATCATTTACAGAAACCAAATTAAGAGTAGTCAAATGAGCGCATTCAAAAAACTAGTCGAACACTCTCAAAAATGTTCACGCTTTCAACACCTAGCCTCTATTTGTGGTTGGGACCAAGCTTCAATGATGCCAGCCGGTGGTAACCAAGCTCGTAGTGAAGCGATGGCCGAGCTTTCGGTTCATATTCACGGGTTGATGACGCAACCACAACTTGGAGATTGGATTGCAGACGCTGAAAACGAAGCGCTGAACAACGAACAACAATCGTCTCTGCGTGAAATTAAACGTCAATGGCAACAAGCAAACTTATTGCCAGAAAAACTGGTTGAAGCGAAATCTCTAGCGGGTTCGAAATGTGAACATGCATGGCGCAGCCAACGTGGTAACAACGACTGGGTTGGATTCGAAAAGAACTGGCGTGAAGTGGTTGAGCTGTCTCGTGAAGAAGCACAGATCCGCGCCGACGCAGCAAATCTAACTCCTTACGATGCGATGCTAGATATCTATGAACCGGGCACCAGCTCAGCTTCTCTTGATATCTTGTTTGCCGACGTTAAGACATGGCTACCAAACCTGATTGACGAAGTGATCGAAAAACAGTCGAGCGAGCAATTTAATGCGCCATCTGGGATCTATTCGACCGAGAAACAGAAAGCACTTGGTTTAGAAGTCATGAAGCTGCTTCAGTTCGATTTTGAACACGGCCGACTAGATGAAAGTGTTCACCCATTCTGTGGCGGCGTGCCTTCAGACGTGCGCATCACAACCCGCTACGACGAAGCGGAATTCGTTCAAAGCTTAATGGGCATTGTGCATGAAACAGGGCACGCACGTTACGAACAAGGCTTACCAAAACACCTAGCAGGCCAACCAGCGGGTGAAGCGCGCTCTATGGGCATCCATGAATCTCAGTCTTTGTTCTTTGAGATGCAAGTCGGGCGCAGCGACCCATTCATCGGACACTTAGCAAACTTGGCTGGTCAGCAGTTCTCAGGCTCAGAATTTGAGAAAGAGAACTTCCAGAAGATCTACACGCGCGTGAAGAAAGACTTCATCCGTGTTGATGCCGATGAGCTGACCTACCCAGCGCACGTGATTTTACGTTACGAGATTGAGCGTGACCTGATTAACGGCAAAATCAAGCACACTGATGTTCCTGAACTTTGGAACACTAAGATGCAGTCTTACCTTGGTTTAAGCACTCAAGGCAACTTCACTAATGGCTGTATGCAAGACATCCACTGGACAGACGGCGCATTCGGTTACTTCCCGTCTTACACACTAGGTGCGATGTACGCGGCACAGTTTATGGCAGCAATGAAGAAAACGGTGGATGTGAATTCTGTGATTGAAAGTGGTGACCTATCACCTATCTTCACTTGGTTAGAATCGAATATTTGGAGCAAGGGCAGCCTGCTGACCACCGACAATTTGGTGAAAGGCGCAACGGGCGAAACCTTGAATGCGCAATACTTCAAAGATCATTTGAGAAGCCGTTACCTTTAATGGAATAAATCGATAGAGGCTGATCTATTTATTGATTCAGCCTTTTTAATCACATTTTCAAAACATACTTAGGTTGATTTGAAGGCTTTGTGCCTTCATCGAACTTAACAATCACGGAATATTCTGGTACCTACTAGCACGGAATTGGACAAAACCTTGCCAGTGTCTTTGCTAATTTAGAAAACTCTAAACAATCGTAGGTATTGCAAAGTTGCTTAGAAGAGCTAGTACGATGAGTAAAATCGCACTAGCAAAAAGGTTAGTTTATGTTTAGTTTAGCTGCGCATTAAGTGACGTTACGTTAAATCATCGAGCTTTCACGTATATCAGATGTATTCCTGTTGGGGTGATTTTTGTTAAATCTCGACTGTACACATATCCATATTTTTCTAACAAGTCGATAGAGTGATAGGTCCACCCAGCAGCAAACGCCACTCCAGCCAATGCAAAATAAAGACTAATTTTATTAGCTAATTGCATCGCTCTCTGAGAGTAAAGATCATTAATCTTCTTCCCATATAATAGTGCTTTAGGAGTCATTATAAAAAAACAACCTAATGCCCCTAAAAAACCAATCGGAACCCATAGAGTAATAACGGAGACTTGTACCGTCTCTGTTCGATTTAATAGGTCAAGATAATCTCTATAAACCCCATAAGAAGGATACCCCCAACAAAGTAATCCAAAAAAAATAATAAAGGCGCCAGCCAAACGTAGTTTAATCTTGTGTGACATCTTCAAGCCTCCTTACTATCTCATTAGAAATTTTGTATTCGCCCCAAGCCCATTCAATGAATACATATGTCGCTGCAACAAAAAACGCACCAGCTAAAACAGGAGAACCTAAAGCAGCGGTCGCAAACAAAACAACTTCACCAACAGCGGTCTGGAGCATAAATTTGAACATGTCAGAGCCAACATTTCCAAACCAATCAACTAAGTGGTAGTCATCTTTAAAAACTAAATCACTGGTCGCAATACTGGCAGAGACAACAAACGTTAAGACTCCTGCCCCTTTAAAATTCTCAGCTCTTGATTTCGGGCTAAAACCGGCTTGCATCGACTTAAATGAATTGATCGGATATTTCTTCCCATTCATATTAATTCGAGTGCCATTCACAAACGCATGTTTGAGTAACTTTCCGTTTTGATCTGTCCCATTAAAGGCGACAAAGGTTTTTCCTTTGCTTTCTACGAGGTCAGCCTTAATATTCATATCCCCGAACTGCTTAGCAATGGACGCAGCATCAAACATTGGTTCAGTGTGGTTAAACCATGATTTCGCAGTATTTATACTCGCAGCAAGATCGGCGACATCCTTGCCAGAACCTAACCAAACATTATGCAAAACCTTGTGAGCATCTTCTAAATCAGTAATAAGTACATGCTGATGATTCTTCGCCATTTCATCTTCAAGTGAACACTGTAGCCCGATAGAATCACTCAGAATTTGGGGCGCTTTCAAACCTTGAGTGATTTTCCCTAACCCCGCTTTTTGTCTGTCTCGAAGAACCTTCTCTCGATCTTCAGCCCATCGAGCATAATCTTTTGTCGTATAGGTTAACTCAGCCCTACGCTCTAGACGTTGACGTGCTGCACGTTCTCTTGTGGTTTCTTGTCTTTCTTCTGGAGCTACAGGAGCGGATTCATATCTCATGGGAGTCGGATTTACTGATAAATAAAAAGGATAATAACAATATTTTCAGTGGTTTATCATCCTCAATAAGATGACCTGATAATTTAACCAGCCAAATAGGCAATCTGACAGGCTAAACAAACATAATGAAGGCTCAATCGTGTTGAGTTGCATTCTATCGGATAACTTTTTGTAGGGTAAAATGAACGACACAGGTCTTGTAGAATATTTGGTCTAGCGAATTTCGGGGCACTTTCGAGTTAGGAAGTGCCACGGGTAAAAATTCAACCTGAGAAGTTTTTGGGCATAAATGATCTACAGCTTCCCCTAAATTAACAATTCAGAGATAACTAAGGTACGGAAAGTCGCTTAACGTAGCGTCCAGTATTGATGGTGCCGGCCACTGACAAGTATACGGCTCTTCAGACAATATGCTTTTTCAAATATTTAAAATCATGCTCTCTAATGCCCCTCAATAAAAAAGCCCAAACAAAGGATTGGGCTCAATTCAATAATCATGAAGCCATTGTCATGGTGGTTATATTCCGATTATTTTCCCCAGATTTGGCTTACAAACTCTGGATGGTCAATAAACGGATTACGATTCCCTTGAAAATCATGTACCGCCTTATTTCGGTCGATTTCTTTTTGGCTTACTGGATCTTCAGAATGCCAACGCTTTAGCATAGTAAGTAACCAAGGTTCAAAAACGGTTGTATTGGTTCCATCCAGAACCGCATCAGAGCTTGTAGAGTTCCCTTCCCAATTAGCGATTTCATTTTCATAACGTGTTGCCATGTAGAAATATGCTCTTGCGAAATCACCTTTAAACTCATCAATTGGCTCAAACACCGTACCCACATAACCAAGAGAGTTCGCTGCGCTGCCTAACTTAGAACCATTGCTTGATGTGTATGTCGCGCTACTCACCTCACCAAATGGCCAATTACTACGTTTCGAGTTAACGTAGCCGTCAGTGGCAAATAAATGGTGACCGTCAGAGTTCATTGGCTCGACTTTCCCTCCAAACCAGCTTTTCGGGAATGAGTGCTCACGGTTGTAGCAATCACCTTCTTTGCTGTATTGACCACATTGATCGGCCACCTTAGTAAATTGGATTGAATCAGAGCCTGAAGGTTTCTCCGAATACATATCGAGAATCGACCCATCAGTGTCATAGTATGCGTCTAGGTCAGCCTCAGACACCAACGTCCAAATAGCGGTGTAACCCTGACTGCTATGATTATCAATAATTTGATATAAGGCCGTTTTTAACGCAAAGCCCACTTTACCTTCAGCGTCTTTATAATACTCACCTAAAACCGGTGGTTCAGTTGGTGGTGTAGTTGAACCACCAATTGTAAATTCTGTACTCTGACTTGCTTGGAAATCACCACCAGATGCCACAACGGTTCCGTTCACCGACAAACTGTATGAACCATTCCCCACACTGCAGCACATTCCATCTCCATAAGAGTCTGAAACTTCTAGGGTGTAGCTACCATCCGCTAAACACATTTCCACTTCATTGGTGGTGTTATTTTGATAGTCTGAACCAGAATAAAGAGTTTGAGAAACTGAGTTTTTGAGAGACCAACTGGTTTCAGAACCATAGTTATCCGTCACTAGCGTGAGTGCGGCACTTGTGTCATTGCAGCTTTGTGTTGGTGGAGTCTCCGTAGGCTGAAAGTTATCTAAATACACCACTTCCGAACCATCAAAACCTGCATCATCATAAAATCGTACGCCCACAACGATATCTTTAGTGCTCGTAGCACTGTACGAGTGAGTCAATGCTTGCCACTGATTCGTTAAACCATTATTCGAGTAGCCTAAATAGCCATCAACAAAAAGGCGAGCTTTCACGTTGCCTTCCGTGTGGTAAACATCGACAGAGAAATCATAAGTTTTCCCTTGTTCAACACGTATCGTTTGCAGAAAATCGGTATTACTTTGAGTGCCTGTATTCACTGTTACTTGCGCAGAGAAACTGCCGGTATTAACAGGTACATTAGAGGGTGAAACTGCAATGCCGGAGTCAATCACACTCCATCCAGATGGTACGTTTCCTTCCCAGCTTTCGAAACTTCCATTTTGCATTTGCGCATGCGCACTCACTGAACAAAGTAATGCAACGCCACTTAGTGTTATTATTCTATTTATCATATAACCTTCTGTTTAATTAGATAAAAAAACCAACTAAGCTTAGAAAGTATTCATAAGATGGATAGAGATATAAATCACATTTATAAATGTAAGCACTGTCAGATTTATTAATATATGTGATGTAAAGCAATGCAACATCGACCTGTTAATCAAACGAATAAAAAGCCGAGCAGATTACCTAACTCAGCCTTTTTACCCTCTAGACATAGATCATTTATCGCCAGTGAGCATATCGAAGAAGATCTGTCTCGACTCTGGGGTGTTGTCTCGATGAGTTTCGTATTTTATATGCGAATTGGCATCAACAGATTTTGATAACTTGATACTCCAAAGTGCTTTCATTTGATTCGGTACAATTGAGTATCGGACATCGATAATACGCAACTCGTCCGTTGGGTCCTGAGCAATATAACCATTCGAGAACCAGCGGAAACGTTCAATATCTTTGGCTTGTTGAGAATCAAGGTCAAGCCAAGGTAAATCACTGCTCACGTTCAGCTTGGCGAGCGACTCTCCTGGGTATACGTTTACCGATGTGCCGACCCGCACTGCGTCTACATGGTAATGAGCCTCTGTTTCGTACACCACTTTCCAAACCAAGATATTAGCAAAGCTCGGTTTTGCCTCTAATCGAATCGGCGTATGTTGTCTTTGTTCCGCTAATTGCCACCCAATCACCTCTGCCCTATCTCTTTGTATCATCCCTAATGTTGGATAAATTAGAGCCCAAGCAAACGCAACACGTGCTAGCCAAGGTGCTCGTTTCAACGTTGCAAACACAAGCAAAACTAAGATGGGCAGCGTATAAACAGGATCGATGATTGATATGGTATTCCAAGCAAAACGCGCATTAGTCAAAGGCCAAAGTAACTGCGTGCCATAAGTGGTACAAGCGTCTAACAGTGCATGAGTGCCATAACCCAGAGCGCAAAACAGCCAGCTTTGTTTGAAAGTAAGCCCGCGCCTTTTTGCAATCAGATGATGTAGAACAAAGGCACAGATCAAACTGCCAATGGGGATAAAGAAGAGTGAATGAGTAAATTGCCGATGGAACTCCAAAGCCAACAAAGGGTCACTTTGAGACTTAATCAGTGCATCTAAATCTGGAGCCAATCCAGAGAGTAGCCCTAATACCCCAGCAACAACCAAATGTTGTTTTTTGCTTGCTGACTGTGCCAAAGAAGCGCCTAACACGCCCTGCGTTAAAGGATCCATAAATCACTCATTGATAGCATTCCGTTGAACTGAACAAGTACATTTAGCTATAGCAGTGAATCCAGTTAAACAACAAGATTTTGTCAACATACTCATAGACATAATCGTATAAGTGTAGACTGGCAAACAAAAAAGAGCAGCCTGAGGACTGCTCCTTGTTCGGTTATGTACGCATCATCAAGTGTTCTTATTTACGAACGGATGAAGGTCACTAACCATCATTAACGAGCCACCATGCTTGCTGCGATAACCACCAACAGTACTGAGAAGATCTTCTTAATCGTTGGAACCGGTAAATGGTTAGTTGCTTTTGCTCCTAAAGGTGCGGTGAACCAAGATGTGCAAACGATACCCAGAAGTGCTGGTAAATAAACAAAGCCTGCAAAGCCATCAGTTAGAGCAAAGTGGCTACTGCCCGAGGTGATGTAACCGATAGAGCCGAATAGCGCGATAACAATGCCACACGCAGACGCACAACCAATGGCCTTTTTCATATCGACAGAGAAGAACGTCAATAGTGGAACCAGCAATGCCCCACCACCAATGCCTATCATGGCTGACAAGCCGCCCGTAATGGTTGTAAGAACCGTTAATACGCCCTTGTTCGGCAGTTTTCGTTCCTTAGGTGCGTCATTTTTGCTACTTAAGAACATCTTGATCGCAATGAGAACCACACTCACGGCAAACACAATACGAACGACTTTTTCCGGTAAAAGAGCCGCCATAAAGCCACTAATCAATGCACCCAGAGCAACACCCAACATGATCCAAGGTGCCAAATCCCAAGGCACGTTGCCATTTTTGTGGTGAGCAAGCGCAGAAGAAGTTGAGGTAAACAAGATTGATGCCAAAGAAGTCGCAATCGCTGCAACGACCACTTGGTCAGCAGGTAAAACTTCTAAGTGAAGTAAAATATTGCTTAACACAGGTACAATGATAAGCCCCCCGCCAATCCCCAAAAGCCCGGCAAGAAAACCAACACCACTGCCTAATAATGCACAGTATAAAATCAACAACAGCAACTCACTCATTTCGTCCATCTCTTAATTAAATTAATTGTCTTAAATAACGCACTATTAATGTGGTTATATTTTCATCAAGCTAATTAATATTACTGACACCACCTAATACTTTCAAACAGAATAGATCATGAATATTCCTCATGTTGAATGTGAAAGAATACCATTGTTAATCATTTATCGAACCAAGTATAAAAATACCAAGCGATTAACTTAATACCGTATTAATTTTTCATACAGTATTGCCTTCAACTATTAATCCGGTCACAAGCAAAAATAAAAGCAATTTTAATTCTAAAGACCGAGAAAGTCAGACAACAGATTGGGATATCAGATCAACATGAATACAGAATTTAATTTTACAATTAAGAGCATTAGCCTCGACGAGAACTATCAACCTGCGGACAGCACGCGTATCACAACCAACTTCGCTAACTTAGCTCGTGGTGAGAGCCGTCAAGCAAACTTGCGTAATGCACTTCAGATGATTGACAACAGTTTCAACGCATTAGCACACTGGGACAACCCAAAGGGCGACCGCTACTCTGTAGAGCTTGAAATCATTTCTGTTGATATGGACATTGAAAGTAACGGCGAAGCATTCCCTTCCATTGAAGTGCTGAAAACTAATATTCTAGACCGTAAAACTAACGAGCGTATTGAAGGCATTATCGGAAATAACTTCTCTTCTTATGTTCGAGATTATGACTTTAGCGTACGTCTATTGGATCATAATAAAGGCCAAGATAAATTCACTATTCCAGAAGATTTTGGGGATTTACATGGCAAGCTTTTTAAATATTTCGTTAACTCTGACGCTTACAAAAAGAACTTTAATAAACCACCTGTTATTTGCTTAAGCGTGTCAGATAATAAAACCTATTACCGCACTGAGAACCAACACCCAGTATTAGGTTTTGAATACCAACCGAATGAGTCTTCTTTAACTGAACAATATTTCAAGAAGATGGGCTTACAAGTTCGTTACTTCATGCCGCCAAACAGTGTTGCACCTCTAGCTTTCTATTTCTTTGGTGATCTACTGAACGATTACTCAAACCTAGAGCTTATCAGCACCATCAGCACCATGGGTACATTCCAAAAAATCTACCGTCCTGAGATTTACAACGCGAATGCCGTTGCGGGTAACTGCTACCAACCAAACTTGAAAAACTTGGATCACTCGCTAACTCAAATCGTGTATGACCGAGAAGAACGAAGCAAATTAGCTATCGAACAAGGTAAATTCGCAGAAGAGACTTTCATTAAGCCATACCAGTCAGTTCTAGAGAACTGGTCTGCCAACTACGCGCTTTAATCGAGCAATTACGCTCTTAAATCACCAAGGATAGGCAGTATTAATTATGAAAACATTATTACCGACTTCAACAGCAGGCAGCTTACCTAAGCCATCTTGGCTAGCACAGCCAGAGACACTTTGGTCTCCATGGAAACTGGAAGGCGACGAATTAACCGACGGCAAACAAGACGCGCTACGTGTCTCTCTTCAAGACCAGCAACAAGCCGGTATTGATATTGTGAGTGACGGCGAACAGACTCGTCAGCACTTTGTAACCACCTTCATTGAACACCTGAATGGCGTGGATTTTGAAAAGCGTGAAACCGTTAAAATTCGCGACCGTTACGATGCGAGTGTACCAACAGTTGTTGGCCCTGTTTCTCGTCAAAAATCGGTTTTTGTCGAAGATGCTAAGTTCTTACGCCAGCAAACGGATCAACCAATTAAGTGGGCTCTACCGGGGCCAATGACCATGATAGATACGCTTTACGACGCGCATTACCAAAGCCGAGAAAAGCTAGCATGGGAGTTCGCAAAAATCCTTAACGAAGAAGCAAAAGAGTTAGAAGCAGCTGGTGTTGATATTATTCAGTTCGATGAGCCGGCGTTTAACGTATTTTTTGATGACGTGAACGATTGGGGTATTGCTTGTTTAGAAAGAGCCATTGAAGGGCTTAAGTGTGAAACTGCAGTTCATATTTGTTATGGCTATGGCATCAAAGCAAATACGGATTGGAAAAAGACACTAGGTACCGAATGGCGCCAATACGAAGAGGTATTTCCTAAGCTTCAGCAGTCGAATATCGATATCATCTCATTAGAGTGTCATAACTCTCATGTGCCGGTTGAATTGCTTGAGCTCGTTCGAGGTAAGAAAGTGATGGTCGGTGCTATCGATGTTGCAACCAATTCAATTGAAACGCCGGAAGAAGTTGCCGACACTCTACGAGAAACACTGAAGTATGTTGATGCCGATAAGCTCTACCCGTGCACCAACTGCGGCATGGCTCCCCTTCCTCGTGAAATTGCCTCAGCTAAGCTCAATGCGCTAAGCGCAGGTGCTGAGATCGTTCGTAAAGAACTTTCAGAGTAACGGTTTAAACTCAAACTGAAACCGAATTATTGAAGCCTAAGTATCCTATTGATGCTTAGGCTTTTTCTATATTAGTACATGATCTTTATAAGCAGCGGCTTACCAGCGACTGCAGAACTGACTCTCGCAAGGAATACCATCACGATCACCATCTATTTTCACATTGGGACAGTTTGCCAAATAAAACTTTGCTTCATCGCAAGATAGCATCTCACTACAATGCGTTTTACCTTGGCAACTAAATCCCATATTCTCATATGCAGGATTTAACTTAGGCTCCAATACCAAAAGATACAAACCTGCGCCAATAAGCCCGACGAAAAGTGCAGACAAAATAATTGAAAAAGGGTTAGATTTGGATGTTTCTATACCAACTAGTTGAGCACTCGAAGCGCTGAGTTTAGAGCCACTATTCGATAATTGAAATTCAACTTCATCCCCAACTTGAGGACGACGATAACCGTCCGTAAACTTCGATATATGAACAAAAACATCTCCCTCTAATTCATCTGAGTTGATGAATCCAAACCCCCTCTCATCAACCCATCGAACAATTTTTCCATTCATAACTATTCCTTTCCAAGCCGTCTCTTGCTCTTAGTTCAAATCACTAACAACATTCCGTTACGCTTAATAGGGTTCAGTTTTCCCATTAAGGATTCTTAACTTTACCCATTTTAGTCAGGATGCCTTTGCCCTTCTCATAAACAAGAGATAAACCAAAGTAGACTGAAAACCACAAGACTAAATCGAGAGCGGCTAACTTGATATCAAATGGATCTGAAAAGATGTTATAGGTGTGCCCAAACTTTGCTCCAATAGATTTAACTAAAATCACTGTAGCGATAAAAATCACAATCCTCATGGGTTTCCCTATCTATACGTTTAAACTAAATCGTACACATGCGTGTGGATATTGTTTAAGTTATTCCAAGTATATAATGCGTTTATGGCCCTACATGTCGTTGGCTTTTTCTATAAACCAAGTGCCTTTACACGGGCCATTGGTTAAATGCCAACGACCATCAAATCTATTGCCACTGCCATGTGCTGAAAATCGATAATCCCACTGGCGATGCTTGGCATATAGACGTAAGTCTCCACTTTCAGAAACCCAACCTTGTAGCGGCGTTCCATTGTAGGTAAGCCTAAGCGTGGCTTTACCCTCACGAATGGTTCCGGTGATGGTTGTGCGTTCACACATATTATTGCCAGTGGTGTTAATACGGCGACCTAGCCACTCACCGTCGAAATCGGTAGAAAGAACAAATTGGGGACCATCAGGAAGTTTAGGAAACGACTCGGAATTATTGGTCCCGAACCACTGGAGTTCACGACCAACAAAGAAGAAGACAACAAAGCCGATTGATATCGCTATCACAAATCCCTTTTTCATGAGCCTCTTCCTAATCCACTGACCTTAAGAAAAGAACCCTAACATAATGAAAAGTAATAACTTACTATCAATTTAATTAATTTTGATATATTCCACAAATTGCATTCAAATGTTGAATATAGAGAAAGCGGCATCGTACGAAGTTCTGCTGTATGTTCAGGGAATAGTTCGTGAAGAAAATACAATGCATCTGTTGGTGTTGGCGTAGCGCATGAGTTTTAGACTTAAGCCAGCAACCAGTGTGTTAATAACTGAGTACTAAAACCTGAACGACTAAAAGAGATAGGTAATATATGCACCGAAAGATTACATCTTTCAAAGAAAAGACCCTTCAGAAAGCGTCCTTCGGTGCATATAATTTCAAGCGACTGACATTAGTGACTCATGTAAGTCGCTAACATAAGTGACTAACGCAAGCGTCTCAACACAACCTGCTGGTCGAGCTCATTCTGATAGTCCGTGTAATCAAGCCCTTGATCAAATATGTACTCAGTGACAAGAGTGCGAATGCATTCAACTAATGTGCTTGCTTGCCAAGGTTTTTCAAAGTAACGGTCGATGCCTGCTGCATTAATCGCATTGATGGTATCAGTATGAGTAGCCTGCCCCGTAAGAAGAATTTTCTTTGTATTCGGAAAGCGGCTGTCATGGAACACTTCAGTGAGTAACTCCACACCCGTCTTCCCTGGCATCACGTGATCAGACACGATGACGGTAATGTGTTCGCCTTCTGCGTCAAGTTCATCAATGAGATCAAGCACTTCTTGTGCTGATTCACAATCTTCAATATTCAGCCAACTCGCCAGCGGCTCTAAATCTTGTACCACTGCGCTCAGTACTTCTCTCTGGTCATCGACACAGATTAAATTAAGCTTCTCCATGTTCACCCTCTACTGGTAACTTGATTCTAAATACAGTTTTAGAAGCATCACTTTTCACAATGATACTTCCGCCATAACCCGCCACAATCCGCTTAACGATTGATAAACCCAAGCCCAATCCAAACGATAAACCACCTTTTTTAGTGGTGAAGTTGGGCTGAAATACCTTTCTACGAGTCACCTCGTCTATCTCAGGGCCGTTATTCGTGATCGTAACTAATATTCTTTTCTTACTTAATCTGGTTTGAATTTCTATTGCGGCATCGTCTGAATTCGACATTGCATCACAAGCATTCTTTACAATGTTGACCCAAATCTGAACGAGCTCTGTTTTCGAGCCTTTAAAAGTCGGCAAATCTGCTGGGCTCAATCGCACAGAGACTCTACGTAACTCACTTTGTAACAACGATAAGGCATGGTTAATGGAGTCATTAATATCAACCGCTTCTTCGGTGTCAATATCAACTCTGCCAAGTTGTTTAACCGATTTTACGATGCCAACAGTGTGTCTAGACGCCAAACGTAAATCATGTAAATCACAGCCCATCTGCCAAAAACGAATCGCTTCTTCTGGGTTTTTCAGCCAATGTTTTGAAATAACGTCTGTTGCAGATGAAGCCTCTGTTGTAGATAAAGCGTCAATTGGAATCGCCTTTGCAAGAGAGCGTGCAATGTTTTTGTCTAAACCATATTTTCTTTCAAATTGTCGCCCACGTGTTCGTGCTTCTGACGACGACGTTTTCTGACCATGCATTAACCCAAAATCGAAAAATTGACTGGCTTCTGGATGCACTTCTTCAAGTAGATCCATGATGACCGTTTCAAGTCGGCCAGATTTGCTATTTACTACACCAATAGCGTTGTTAAGTTCATGAGCAATCCCTGCAGCCAATTGACCCAAGGTCGTCATTTGCTCAGCAGTATGTAACTTCTCTAGCGCTTTTTGTTTCGCTATCGCTTCTTGTGTTGCACGCCGTTGACGACGCGACAACTCATTGACGATCACAGGTGTGAACTGTGCGGTAAGAGGACCAAACTGACGTTCATCTTCTGCAGGCGTGTCTTTATCGATCCACGCTAACTCAACATCGGTTTTAGCAACAACCGTTGAAGATGCTGTCCAATTACCTGAAAAGAAGCTATGAACGCCTATAAAAGCCCCACTACCCGCGCTAAATACTCGCACTTGCGGTGTATTCGCTTCGGAATAAAAGCCTTCCAGTTCTCCACTAAACACATAATACAAACGAGTGTTTAACGCTGATTGTTCAATAATGGTGTTACCAGCACGGCACGTCACCCGACGTTCTGTCTGATTAAAATAACGATCGATAAGTGCTTCTAGCTTTTGTTGATACACGTATCGTTATCCTATGTGACCAATTGAATGTAGCAGCCACACCATAACAAAGCTCAATAGCACACCAACCACACCTAAAATAATACCGATTCTGGCCATTTGATTACTTTGCACATGACCCGTGGCATGAGCCAACGCATTCGGTGGCGTACTGATTGGCAGCGACATACCTAATGAAGCGGCAAAAGTCACAACCAGAATTAACGTTAACTCACCGCCGAGTGGCGTGAGTGAAGCCATAGACGAACCTAATGCAGCCATAATTGGCATTAACAAGTTAGCCGTTGCGGTATGAGACATAAAGTTTGCCATTACCAAACACAAGAACGCCGCTCCGAACAACACCACATAGGGTGAGTAAGCATCAAACGGAATGCTGTGTACCACCAGCTTTGCTAAGCCAGTTTTATCGAGAGCTAAACCAAGCGCAATACCACCAGATACAAGCCACAGTACGTCCCAAGAAATCTTTTTCAGGTCTTCTTTATTGATGATCCCAGTAAGAGAGAACACAGCAACAGGAATCAGAGCGACGGTATAAGAGTTCATGCCATGGCTTGAACCCATTAACCAAAGAATGATGGTCAGCGCAAAAGTGACGTATACCGCAATGGCTTTGGGCGTTTTAAGGAATTTACCTTTAATACTTAACTCGATTTTCTTTTGGTCAGCTTTGTACATAAAGCCGATTAAAAACCACGCTAACGCCATCATAATAACGACAAACGGCACACCAAATGCCATCCATTCGCCGAACGTAATGAGATTATCGCCAACTAAATATTTAAGTGCGATAGCGTTCGGCGGGGTACCGATCGGGGTACCAATGCCACCAATATTAGCGGCAACAGGAATACAAAGCGCAAACGCTATACGACCGGGATCTTTCGGACCAAACACAGCCAATACCGGTGTTAAAATGGATAACATCATTGCCGTTGTTGCCGTGTTAGACATAAACATCGAAAAGATACCAGTGATCAACATTAAGCCGAGCATCACAAACTTTGGGTCTTGTCCAAATGGCTTCAACAACACGCGAGCTAAGTTTACGTCTAATCGATATTTAGTGGCCGCCATCGCTAAGAAGAAACCACCTAAAAACAGCATGATGATTGGGCTAGCGAAAGTCGCCATAATATCGCTGTATTTTAACAGCTCACCAAAATGTTCCTCCCCATGCTCAAACCTTAAAAAGATCAGCCCTTTATCCGACAACATCAATAATTGCAGAACGATAATAACAACAGACGTCGCGTAAATCGGGATAGGCTCGAACACCCAGCACAATGCCGCTAATAAAAAGATCGCGATAACGCGTTGTTGAATAATCGTAAGGCCTTCAAATGGAAACGCTGATAGCGGCATGACGAGGATAATGAAAGGAATTAAAATAGGGATAATGTATTTAATATAGGGGCGCATAGCACAAAAACTCTTCCTGAGATAACAACTACTTAGAAATTAGATTTAAAGTTCTAATTTAGATCCGACAACGAATTATCGACCTCTTATCACTATCTCACTATCGGCTAGATCAATGATTACGTAATCGCGATATCCCCTTTTTCGATTCTGTGCGCTACCTCTACGTTTGTGTGTCATTTACTGTTGCAATACAACTTGATCAATCTCATCGTCAGGATCTTCCAAAGGGCTATTGGCCTGTCGATAAAGATTAAAAAGTATTACGTGAACTGCGAAATCTGCCTTGAAGCATTTACGTGCGTGGTTCAGATAGGTGTTCTATGCCCAACTCTCGTTGTTTACGTTTACTTAAACCACTAGCAACAATACGATAAGACTCAGACAAGTAATACTTTAGGTCATCGTCTAATTGACCGGATGTCTCAACTTGCTGTATCCATTTCATCCCACGATTAGCAAAGTACGGAGCCGGTTTATAGCCTTCACAATCACTGAGAAAATCGTAATTTAAGTTGGATGTCTTAAAAGTGAATGCCGCTTTTTTGCCATCACTCCAACCGCCAATGGCAAAGACTTTACCACCCACCTTCCAGACATCTGAATTGCCCCATTGAACGACATGACTCGTCCCAGTAAATGTCCCGCAAAAATGGTTAAACTCATCGTAATTCATACTCTCTTCCTATACGCATGCAAGATCACATTAGCTGGCTCTTTGAATATTCAAACAGTTTGAACTCGTCTGAGAGGTCTGGCTGAACTTCACCAACTTTGATATAGCCTAACTTTTCGTAGAAATGGTGGTTTCTGTAGGACTGATAAGGGGTGAACAAAGTCCAGTTTGTGATATGCGAATACTGGTGTTCAATAAGGCTCATCGCTTGAGAACCAACATGTTTATCTTGATACTGAACATCAATGTAGAAATATCGGATCTCAATACTGCTCTGCTCACCACACTCTACGCAAATCGCCCCGGCATAGTCGCCGTTGTACAGCACTTTATAAAAGTTGCCTTTACTAACCTCAGCTTGGAACCACTCTGTTGATTCTATGTTTGGCGGGAACGCACCGTATTTTTCCACATCGTCTGCAAATGCGCTGAGTGCCGAGCTCTGCAACTGTTGGATATCGTCAGTGCTAGCAAGTTCAAGTTGGAGGGAGATATCCGGCATAATTATCCTTAATTCATATACTTTCGACCTAGTGCCCATTTATGTAACGCATTGTACCAACGCAACATTTTCCTTTAGCACATAGGTATTATGGAAATATAAGCCATTCACACTGCCAATAACATCACCAACTTACCAAGATCAAGCATAGCTCTCATGCTTTAACAACAGGCACAAAAAAGGGGCGCTCGCCCCTTTTGTTAAAACACCTAACCGTGTTAATAATTTATACCGTTTTGGCGGCCTTTTCTGCTTTCTTCTTTGCCGGGTTCTTGGTAGAACGGGCTTTTTTGGCTGCCTTGGCTAGGGCTTCGGCTTCTTTGCGAGCCTCGGCAATGCGCTCTAGCAGCTTGTCGGCTGGTTCATCGGTTGGGTCTTGCGCCACCAGCTCACCACGGAAGGCTTTTGCTAAGATGCTTTGGGTGAGGTTATCTACCCTCGCCTGCGCTTTTTTCACTTGCGCTTCAATGGTGTCAGCGAAAGCGAAGTATTGGTCGACGAGGCGAACGATTTCTTTTTGTTCTTCTAATGGGGGAAGTGATAATGGAGACTCTTTAATTTTCTTCAATGTAAGCCTTTTTATCGCGGTTCCACCCATCTTATCTAGCATAAGCTTGCGTCCAATTGGCGAGTTTAAGTAGTGTTGTAAATACTTTGGAGTCAAATAGTCAGCTACTTTAATCACACCAACACTAGAGAGCAGTGATATTGGCTCGTCGATGCTATTGACACACGCTAGTCCAGTATTTGCACCGTCTTTTACATACAACACATCCCCAAATTTAACATCACATCTAGAGTAAATCTCTTCGTGTGTATCTTTAGTTACGTAAGTAAGGTTATTCATATCTAGATACCCCTCACGCACATTTTTTGATGTTACGTACATAAAGTCCCCTTCTGGGTAACTCTGAGGGGAATGATGCGTACCATCAGTAATTTTTAGGGAGCAAATATCAATAGAGTTCCAACTCCAAGTTGTTGGTAGTTTTAGTCCTGGAATATCATCTAGTGTTTTTGCTTTTTGAGTTCTACCGTCTACGCTCTCTTTTCTTTGTATTGCATTAATTTGAGCTAATTCACTATTATCAACTTTCTTGGGGGAGTTGGTTACTCTCCACTCTTCCGTCAACTTACCCGACACCGCAGAAGCGAGGACCGATTGGCGGAAGCGCTTTAACAAATCTGGGATGCCATCTAGACGGGCTTTAATGGTGTCGACCTGCGCCAATACCTCATCGAGTTTTTCAACGATGCGTTTTTGTTCGGCTTGTGGGGCCACTATCATTGGCGCTTTCTTGCCATCTTTTGTGCCTAACCTTGGCATATTTACGCCATAGCTGACTGCATTCACATAGTCACTAAACTGCTTACCCTTTAGCCAATAGAACAGGAAACGATTGTCGAACAAATCATTTGGTATCTTTAAAGGTACAATCTCTGTCGTACAAATCCCATCTTCAGTAGCGATTAACATCTTGTTCAAGTAAGGACGAAGCTTTCCATAAAGAACGTCGCCTTTCACAAACGAGTTCTTTGAACTTTTAGGCGCTCGGTCAGCAAAACTAAGGCGTTTTAGTAATTTAGAGGAATCTTTTTCTATATCCTCTAACTCTAGGACCCAACACTCATCATCAATGTTCTTTAGATCAGGTTTGGCCGTTGCCCCGTAGTTCGTTACGTTACCAAGCTCAGTTTCAACCCAACCTTTCGGCAACTCACTCATTACTCTGCCTCCGGCTTTTCTGCCAAGCCAAAGGCTTCTTCAAGTAGTTGCTTTTGCCCTTCTGCTTCATCATTCGCGCCAAGCGCTTGCATCAATTGATAAATTTCAGACATGGCTTCAGTTAGCTCTGCCATTGCTTCACCTGCTAGTACTTCTGGCTCTGGTAGGTTTTCTGCGCTGGTCGCTTCTAGATCTTTTAGCCAAGAAATATCTAGGCTGTCGCCTTTTTGGTCACGAATGTAGTCACGACTGAATTTGCGGAAACGGGAATTGTCGATGGTGCTTTCTACGCTATCTTGTCCCTCAGCGAAAATGTTACCGAGCGTCTCGTAAACACCCTCTTCACGAGGTGATTGACCATTTTTGTCTGCACCGTAAGCATTGATAAAGGCTTCAAAGTGCTTTTCAGTCAGTGGGCGACGCTTACCAAAGGTGTTCATGTTGGTACGCATATCGAATACCCATGTTTCTTTGGTGCAGTCTTTGTCTTGGTTCTTGTTCTCTGGCGTGCCTTTTTGGAAGAAGAGTACGTTGGTCTTCACACCCTGAGCGTAGAAGATACCCGTTGGCAAACGTAAGATGGTGTGTAGATTACATTTGTCCATTAGGTCACGGCGAATATCAGTACCCTTACCACCCTCAAATAACACGTTATCTGGAATTACCACTGCTGCACGGCCGCCTGCTTCTAGTGCATCGTATATATGCTGCATAAAGCAAAGCTGTTTGTTGCCAGTTGGGTGAACAAAGGTACGAGTGATGTTGGTACTTGATGCGCTGCCAAACGGAGGGTTAGTCAAAATCACATTCGCTTGTGGAAGGGTTTCACCTGCACTGCCTAGCGTGTTGCCAAGGCGAATAGCGCCCTCTTCTGCATCGCCTTCAATGTCGTGCAATAAGCAGTTCATCAGAGCTAAACGACGCGTTTCTGGTACCAGTTCTAATCCAACGAAAGCTTGTTTCATTTGGAAATCTTGGTCGTCACCGTCTAGGTCATCTAAATCGTTGGTTTGTGATTTGATGTATTTATCCGCCTCAATCAAGAAACCTGCGGTACCTGCGGCTGGATCTTGAATCACCTCACGTGGCTGAGGCTGCATCACTTTGATGATGG
The DNA here is from genome assembly GCF_041472735.1 of Vibrio sp. 10N.261.46.E11. Classification (NCBI taxonomy): domain Bacteria; kingdom Pseudomonadati; phylum Pseudomonadota; class Gammaproteobacteria; order Vibrionales; family Vibrionaceae; genus Vibrio; species Vibrio sp. 10N.261.46.E11. Next base: position 31,253 of record NZ_JBFRQW010000051.1, on the reverse strand, counting down.
TGCTAATAAGTGAACGTGGCGTAAAGTACTGACCCGCGCCCGATTTCGTCTCGTTCGCGTTCTTTTGCAGTAAGCCTTCGTACATGTCACCAAAGTCATCACGTGATTTACCTTGCCCTTCACCATCAACAGAGTCGTCAAACCACTCTAGCTTGTCCATGTTATCCACCAGCTCAGTCAGCTGAGCAGGTTGAGTAATGGTGGTGTTTACGTTTTGGAAGATTGCACGAACAATGGCATGGTCGTCAGCACCAAGCTGAACCAACATATTACGGTAGAACTGGTGCTGCTCTTGACCTAGCTTGGCTTTTAGATCGGCCCAGCGAAACCCTTGTGGTAACAAGTCATCTTCTTGCCCTGTTTCTTCACACATTTTAAGAAACAGTAGTGATGCCAACTCGTTTACGTAGTTTTGGTAAGACACACCGCCATCACGTAGGTTGTCACACAGTTTCCACAGTTTGGCGACCAGATCATTATTGTTCATGCTTGTTCTCTTGTTTGTACTGACTCGTGTCAGATAGGTAATTCGCACACTCTTATTGAGCGTGCGTTTTTACGTTTGGTGCGATTGTACTGAGTTACGCTGGCTCGTCCCACATAAACTCGTTGAATTGGGTGAGTATGCTGTCTAATTCATCATTAAAGACGTTCATCAGCTTACGTTTGCCACCTTTACGCTTGTAGTTGCCCGTTTTAAAGGTGTCATCGTCGAGTACTACTTTGTCTTTAATAGATGACGCTAGGCGATCGAGCCAATTAAGTTGCTCTTCACTCCACTCTTTTTGCGCTTTGATTTTATCTAACGCTTGATCCACTCGATCTTCGAATGGCAACAGAGCATCACCAATCGCCGCTTGTCGAATATGACCAATTAAGCGCGCTGCTACATCTTGGTTTTTGGTCTCTTTCCACGCTTTTTTAAGCGTTGGCTCATTGAAGTTTTGCGCATCGAACCACTCTTGCAGTTCTAACAAACCTTTACGGGTTAAGTCCCTTGGGCGGTTGATGACCACATCTAACGCTTCTTGCTGGTTGGATGATTTGTCCACCAGCGCATCAAAGGCTTCTAAGAAATCTTGCGCGGTTTCATGCTCGCCATACACGGTTTCTACTCGCAGCAGTGAATCATCCACATCGGTAAAGATTGGCATATCACGCAAGTCATTAATCTCTTGCTTTAGCTGCTCTAAACGGCCAACCATATTGGTCACCTTGTTGAACACTTCCGCCGACCATTTGGGGCCTTTTTGTTTGAGTGTTTTCGCAAGGCTTGCGAAGTTACAGCCCGCAGAGTCTTGACAAATCTCGTCAAAACGTTTGATTTGGCTGTCTATCTCGCGTGATTTAAGGCGGCTAAACTCCGCGTGGCTTGAGATACGCTGTAGCTTGGCAATCAACTGTTCGTGGCTGTGCTCTGCAAAGCTTCGACCATCCGCTTCCATCACTTTATAGGTTTCTGAGTCGGTAATTTCATTGACTAAAGTTTGCAGCTCTACTTTAGGGCGCACCACGACTGGGCGCATGGTATCAACGCTTTGCAGCGTGGAATAGAGATCAACCGCATCGAAAATTTTGAATGACGTTTTACCAACGGCTGGGCATAAACGCGTCGCACGGCCTTTCATCTGCTCATACAATATACGGCTACGCACTTTACGCATAAACACTAAATTACAGATGCTTGGTATATCGATACCGGTTGTCAGAAGGTCCACCGTTACCACGATGTTAGGCAAACGCTCTTTGTTAAAGCGAGTGATCATGGATTGAACTTTGGTGGAATCTTTGTCTGAGTCGCCAGTAATTTTGATTATCGCATCGTGCTCTAGCTGCGGATATTTGGCTTTAAATGCGGTGCGCAACTCTTCGACTACCGCGTCTGCATGGGTATTATTGACGCAGAATACGAGTGTCTTTTGTGGGCTGGTTGGGTCGATATGATTAACCAGCTCTTCGCACACCACTTTATTGAAGTTTGAGGCGATGAGCGCACGGTTGAAATCCGCGACTTCAAAGCCTTGCTCATCCTCTAACGTATCGTTGATTAACTCACCTTGATTAGACAAACGCTGAACTTCGCTACCTTGAGATAAGTACAAACCGCCTTCACTTAATTTGGTGATAATGCGAATTGGCGGCTCTTGATCGGTTAAGTAACCGTCGACGACCGCTTTTCGGTAACCGTAACGATAAACGGGTGTTTTCTTCTCGCCGCCAAAAATATCAATGGTGTGCGATGCTGGTGTAGCCGTTAACGCAATTTTTACCGCGTCAAAATGATCGATAATACGGCGATACGAAGAGATGAAATCTTGGTCGCTTCTGAACTTCTCTTCGCCTTCGGTTTGTTCTTTATCAAGAATGTAACCACGGTGCGCTTCATCAATAATAATGCAGTCGTAACGCCCAACAGGCATCACCTCATCGCTTTGGAGCGTGCGCTTAACCAAAGATTGAACGGTGGCAACATGTATTTTGGTGCTGTCTTCAGGAAAGCGATCGGTTAACCCTTTTACATTAAAGATAGAGTTAAACGTATCCCCTTTGATATTAGTGTCTTCAAACGAATCGAGCGCCTGTTTGCCAAGAGAGGTGCGATCGACCAAAAACAGAACGCGCTTAAAACGTTGAGACTGAATAAGGCGATACATTAAGGCAATCGCAGTACGTGTTTTACCCGTACCTGTCGCCATGGCTAATAAAATGTCTTGCTGACCATTCACGATGGCTTGCTCGGTCGCTTGCACCGCTTCTTCTTGGTAGTAACGCAAACCGAGGTCGCTCATGTCTGCATTTCGGCTAAACCAATTATTGGTTAGCTGGTCATCGCTTTCGAGTTTGGCCACTAACTCTTCAGGTCGGTGCCATTCTGGTAATGCTTTGGGCATATTGGTGGCATGACGAACATCGCGATACCAAATACCACTTTTGGTTTTTATTGCCGCTTTGTAGCTGCGCCCGTTAGCCGAAAAACAGAATGGGATTTTAAACGTTTGTTGTTGAAGCGGCGAGGAGCCGTTTGAATCGCTCCATGTCGGCAAGTAAGTGGGCAGAGCTTCGGCTACTTGGTCTAGCGCATCTTGCCCGTTCGCGGCTTGCATTAATTCGGAACGTAGAAAGTCATTATCGAAGTATTTGCTGTAACGGTAAGCTTCTGTCAGCTTCGCCGACACATCTTTGTTTCTCTTTTTCGCCTCAACCACGCCGATCGGTTTCAAACCAACAAACAACACGTAATCGGCAAAGCCCATGTTGCCCACTTCGTCTTTGCCGGTTGGCCACTCAGCAATCGCAATATTGCGCCCCACTTCTGGCCGTGTTCCGTTGGCAAAGTTGAGTATTTTACTGTCTGCATCCCAACCCGCTTTGCGCAGCTGGTTATCAATTAAGTAGCGAGTTTCATCTTCGCTTAGATCTAGAGGGCGCGACTTCGCTTCATCTATTATCTGTTTCTTATACGCTTTACGTTCTACTTCTGTCTTCTTAGATAGCTCAGTTTCTTGTTCTTTCAGCTTGGCTTCTAGTGCGCTAATTCGAGCTTGAGACTGCTCTTGTGTTTCTTCTTGGTTACTCTCTAAAACGGAGATGTAGCCATTCAGCGCTGTCAGTTTCGCCTGTTGCGCTTCCAGCTCTGCTTTCGACTGTTCTTTCGCTTGGCTTTCGCTTTGACGAGCTAATGCCAACTCGTGCTTTAGCGACAACACTTCTTGTTCAAACTGTTGACCACTATCTGAGTTTGGTAAAACAAACGGAGGGACAGGAAAGTCGTATTTCTTAGTGACAAGTCGGTAATACCAAACCGCAACGCGGAAAGCGAAACGCAAACACATTTCCGCATCTTGTAGGTCGTCATGATATTCATGGACGGCTTGGTTGCCAATTTTGCGTAGCTTATGGAAGACACTGAGAATGCTGTCGTCGACAAAAGGGATTTTACCGAGTTCACGTAGCAGTTCGTGCTGGTTATCGGGCACGTTGATGTCTAACAGCTTGGCTAAATGTTTAGCGGTAGCTTCACCAAAGATACGCAATTTAACGAGCGTGGTATTTGGGTCATCTGGATAGTTTTTTTCTGCTGCGCGAGCAATAGCGTACAAGAAATCGTTAACGCCCTTGAGGAATTCGAAGTTTGATTTTTGCATTAAATACCAACCGACTCGTCGTAATTTAAATGTAATTTTTATTGAATAAACCGTATCTTACAATAAAACCTTCATATAACACGATGACATTGGTTGCTTTTGAACAATTGATTGCGATTAAACAAATGATTGCAGTTAAATAAGGGGGCGCGATTAAATAATTGCTCACTATTAAACCATTCGTTTTATTAAACCATTCGTTTCAACAATATTCCCCACCACTCACATCAAGTCCCTCCTCACAAAGAACCTCCCGCACTGCTTAATTTCCCAAGACTTAAATGTGGTTAGTGAGTTATCTATCGAATCGGGGGGGACTTAACCATGAAACCTGAAACCTAAAGCAAAAGCAAAAGCAAAAGCAAAAACAAAATAAAAACCACTGATTTTCTTCAAATGTATTCAGGTTGCTGATAGATTAGAACTATAGAGCAAAGGCTCTAAACCTATAAAAATCGAATAAGGGGTTATTTATGAGACCATCTATTTCAATCAGTATGGTGCTTGCAACGACAGTGGTTGGCTTCCAGTCTTATGCAAATGATATCGACACTGCAAACTCTCTCTCTACCGCAAACCCGCTCTCTATTTCAGAGTCAGTATCTATTGCACAGAACGCAGCGATGCAAAAACAAAGTTTGGCTTTGCAAATCAGTGAGCGTTATTCCGATCTTGAGATCCAATTAAAAGATCAGATCACAGAGAAACACCCATCAACTTCGCTCGACACGCTTGGGGCTCCTCAGGCTTATTCTGCATTTTCTTACGAGATGGAAGAAGCTGATCTAAGCTATCGTAAAATGAAAGGCATTGAAGATTTCAGCGACTCTGTATTAGAGATTCGCATGGCTGATGAAGCGATGATCAAAGCGTGGAAAAACGGTGAGAACCCATTATTTGCATTCGAACCATCGGGCGATGATTCAAATTGGCAATACATTGAAGCGTATGACGTTTACGGACAAGTTCATCAACTAGATGTTTACCAAATGCCTGATGTTCCTGTGTTTGTTGTTGACAGCAATGGCGCTGAAGAACTCAAAGCAGGCTTAATGGCGATGCAAGCTGAGATGCAAAGGCTAGGGACAACCACACAAATCAATGCCGATATTGACAGTGATAGTCGTCAATTTAATAACAAAAACAATCACGCTAGAGCTTTCGCTTTTGTCGACCAGCCTGAACCAAAACCGTTAAGCACAACCCAATTAACTCAGATTCGTTTGGAAGTAGACCAAGAACCTTGGATCTCAGGTAAAGCGGAAATCTACGCTATTGTGACAGGTGTCGATTCAAGTCGTTTAGAGCCACAAATTGATCTCGTTGATATGCCTTATCTCGATTACGACAAGCAAACATATTACCCAAATCAAACCGTCGTCTTTTGGCCTCGCTACCGTTGGGGTGCTGCGGACATGATTTTGATGGAGCAGGATGATGGTACTGACTATAAAGCGCTAGCAAAACTCTTGGTGCAAGCAGCAGAAGAGATACTCAAGATGATTCCAGACCCAGAAGCTCAGGGCTATGCAATCATTCCACAAATCACAGGTAAGATTATCGATGTGATTCCTGATGGCGTATTAGTGAATGACGATGACTTCGTAGACGTGTACTACAACTTAATGCAAAACACGCCTTATGTAGACCGTCCGGGTGCTGGCGTGAATGCCGTGGCTTCTTTTGCTCCTGTAACAATATTACCGACAGAATAATTCAGTCTTCAGATAAAATTAAGCCGATACAATCTAATAAAAGCTGCGCTCCATGGCGCAGCTTTCCGTTGGTTAGATGATACGAAATCAAGTTAGTTAGTTAGTTAGTTAGTTAGTTAGTAGACTACATTCAACGGCTCTCTTGTGCGATTGTTTTAGAGATTCAAGAAGTAGTGATATGCCCCAGACTCCCTTACGTAACCTAAAGACTCATAAAGCCTCTGAGCATTGATATTGCTCTCAGCCGTCTCTAAAGCTAAACCTTTAGCATCATCCTTTAAGCCCATATTTTTCGCTGCATCCATCAACTGTTTCGCCACACCTTGCCTTCTTGCGGTGTGTGCGACAAATAGATCATTAAGAACCCAAATTCGCGACACGGACACAGAAGAAAAACTTGGGTAAAGTTGAGTAAAACCTAAACCGTTCCCTTCATCATCTAGTGCCAAAAATATCACTGACTCACTGTTTTTTAAGCGAGCTTCAATAAATTCACGCGCTGTTTTAAGATCCTTTTCTTGGCCGTAGAACACTCGATAAGCATCAAAAAGAGGTACAACTGCATTTAAATGCTCTAGTTCTGCTTTTACTATTTTCATTTAAAAATCCATTTATTTGTTATATTTTGAAATCTTTAGGAAGCGCTCTATATTAGAATCCTGTGTAAAAAGCCCCTGTAATTCTTTGCAAACATCAGTTCAAAATGTCAACACACCCTAGCCTACATCTAAGTAACATCAAAATAACAAAGCTAACCTGCTCCTCTTGAGAAACTTGCTATCTTGCGATGCACAGCTCAAACGCGATGAAACAACAACTCAAATATCAAGACTATCGTTTCAAACTCACAATCTTTGGTGCCATAAGCCTTTTGAGCGCATCAGCACTTTTATTAAGTCAAATTTGGAACTAGAAGATAGGAATAAACTCTGATTAAATCGATTTTCAAAAAATGCCAAACATTGAGTTGCGTTCCTTATTCCATAACTTTGACTATCGAATAAGAAATCAGGGCACCAACAACCAACAACCAACAACCAACAACTATCAACGTTGAGATATGAAAAGTATGGAACAAATTTATTTAGCTGGTGGGTGTTTATGGGGTGTCCAAGAGTTCATCAAGTATGTACCCGGAGTAGTCAGCACAGAAGCTGGACGTGCCAATGGAAATGCCCAATTAACTGCAAACGACACCGCAAATGGGACAGCACCAAACAATGATGCTCAAAACGATTACGATGGTTACGCAGAGTGTGTCCAAATTGAGTTTGACCCGAGTATCACATCAGTTACGGTTCTAATGGAGCACCTTTTCGAAATTATTGACCCATACAGCGTGAATAAACAAGGTGTCGATGTAGGCGAGAAGTATCGCACGGGTATTTACAGCACTGACCCCTTGCACTTAACTGAAGCCAATCGCTTCATCGCCTCTCGTGATGATACGGACAGAATCGCAGTAGAGGTATTAGCATTGACCAATTATGTCGCCAGTGCTCCTATCCACCAACATCACCTGACTCACTTTCCTGAGGACCACCACCTGTGTCACATCCCTTGGGATCTGCTGCATAAGTATAAATCACGGTAGTCACGACGCAAGATCGATAAAGCCTCAACAGGCATTACCCGTTGAGGCTTTTTAAGTTTTAATGACCTAGACAGCTATCGTAAATTTATTTGATAGCTCAAACCATTTAGCGTTTAGCGTTTAGCGTTAATAAATAAGTTACTTAGTTGTATTTTCAAGAACGTAATTTGGACCCGCTGTTTCAGCCGTTACCACTGCCAGTTTAGACACATCTGCACCTTTATCTTGGTAAGCGTTCATCCCGTTTTCTACCGCTACTTTTGGTAGTTCAACCGAATAGCTTTCAATCAGCTCAGAATCCGTCACTTGACCCACGTAAGTTTCGTCTGTGTAAGTCGCACCCACTAACGGGTAATCTTCCGTTGCACGAACACTGACAAACTCTGGAGACCCTGAATTATCGACAACGTTATTATTAAACGCGATATCAACACCGGCATAAATCTTTTCAACTTCGGCATTATTGAACAGGCTCACACGGTGAGTTTGATTGCCATAGATAATGCCCCACTGTGTATCAACCAGTGAGTTGTTCTCGATGGTGATGTTTTTAGGCGTCCACTGTTTGTTAAGCTCTTTACCTTTCACCGACTGATCTAGCTCTTCGCCGTTTGCCACATCAATGATACCCGTATTAATCACGATACCGCCACGTAGGTCAGCATTGCCTTCAATCACACCGTCACGTCCACGTGTATTCGCAATGTAGTTATTACGGATAACATGGTCTTCATCATAGATTCGAATGCCACCAGTTAAGTTCTTTTTATTACCTAGAATAATGTTATTTTCAACACTACTTCCTTTACCATGACGCAAAGAAATCAAAGCAGAACTTTCAAAAATTGTATTACCAGAAATTGTGTTGCCACCCGACTTAACAGAGACAAGCTCGCGCTCGCCATCCATGTCGATCATCAAGTTATTAACGAATTTTGAATTGGAATCCCACTGAGAAGATTTTGAATCACCAATACGAAGTGCTTCCCAGCTGTTGCCGTTGTAACGAATCGCCTCTTTGATGTCGAATTCATTAAACTGATTCGGTTTCTGATCCATGAAGATGTTATTAGCAATCAAGTGATTGTCTGCAGAATCATCTTTCTGTACACCAATCAACGTACCGCGCTTTTGTTTGCCTTCAAAGCGATTGTTGATCACCTTACCGTCTTTACCCCATAGAGAAACCCACAGGTATCTCGGGTATTCAGAACGACGCTCATCTGGTTGATATTCATAAGCGTGGTTAAAGTAGTAGAATGTTGAGTTTTGCAGCGTGTTGCCATTACCCATCATACGTACTGCGCCAAAACGTTCGTTTGGACCGCCTTCGGTAAACACTAGGCCATCAAGCGTGATGTCATCACCTTTCAATTCAAACTGGATCAAGCCAGTGATCCACGCAGAACCAGCCTGCTCAGCTTTGATAGTGATGTCATTTGCGGTAATCGTCACTTGACCTAAGTTCGCGTACTTACCGTTAGGGATAACCACTTCGTCGCCATCTTTTAGGTTTTCAAATTGTGCTTTAAGCGCAGCCACTTGTTCTTCTGAAGCAACGTCTAGTGTATTGCCATCAACCTCAGTTAAGCGGTCGCTAGTTAGTAAGTAACTACGATCGATTTCGCTGATCGAAGGTACCGCTTGCTCAGCCGCGCTGATCACGGGTGCTGCTTTTTCTTGAGTCGTGCAGCCTGTCGCGAAAGCTAACGTAAACGCGCTAATAATGCTTACCGAAATTAATTTTTTCTTCATCTTACATCTCACATTAAATACTGGATTACCAAAATAACGGCCACCCAAACTGGTGACCGTTTTATTAAAGTTTTCTTTGTTTGAACTTATAACTTCTTAAGATTTGTCGTCTTGTCGAAAGCGTATCTCTATGTAAATAGAAGACTTAGCTTTCAGCTGGTGTTACTTCGTCTTGCTTTTCGACCTTGTCATCCACCGCTTTAACAAGCAGCAAACCAACAGAGAATACAATCAAGCCACAAAGAACGAACACCATGCGTCCCCACATTGGGTTAGGCAGTACGAACATGGTCATTACGCCCACACCTGCTACTGCAATAAGTGAACCCAACATACGACGTTGCTTGTTATCCAGTTTCTTCTGCTCGTTACTTTCAGCAACCAATGGTGTCGCTAGGTTGTTGAAGAACTTGTCTACGTCTTTCTCGCGGTGCTCAGCAAGAGGCTTGTAGAACAGTGTTGATAGTACGAAGAAGCCAGCAGTAAATACGATGTGACCGATAAGGCCGATAGCCACTTTCAGGTCAGCCCACTCACGGCCTGTTAGCTCGTTTAGACCGAACCAGTTTTGGATCATGTCAGCTGTGATAACGAAACCAACGAAGTAAGAAACCACACCACCTACAACTAGCGTGCCCCAACCTGCCCAGTCAGGTGTTTTACGGATGAAGAAGCCACAGAATGCTGGAATCGTCATTGGGAAGCCGATCAATGCGCCCACGTACATCATGGTGTCGAAAAGGCTCAGACCTTTAAGAGAGTTGATGAACAGAGCAACCAAGATGATCGCGATGCCGAAGAAAGTAGACGTTAGTTTAGAAACGACCATTAGCTCTTTCTCTGTCGCTTTAGGGCGAAGAATCGGCTCGTAGAAGTTCTTAACGAAGATACCTGAGTTACGGTTTAGACCTGAGTCCATTGAAGACATGGTTGCTGCAAACATAGCGGCAATCAGAAGACCAACCATACCTGCAGGCATGTATTCTTGAACGAAGTAAAGGTAAGCGAAGTCAGCGGCTTTGCTACCTGCTTCAGGGTAAGCTGCTGCTAAATCAACACCTTGACCAGCCATGAACCAAGAAGGCATGAACCAGATGATTGGACCAAGCGTCATTAGTACACATGCAAGTAGAGCGGCTTTACGTGCGTTGTTTGAGTCTTTCGCAGCAAGGTAACGATAAGAGTTAAGCATGTTGTTGGTAATGCTGAACTGCTTTAAGAAGATGAACACAGCCCAGATGCTGAAGATGCTCATGTAGTTAAGGTTGTCACCCGTGATGAACGAATCCGTTGGGAAGTCGCTAACGATCTGCGTAACACCGCCACCGTGGTAAATAGCAACGACTGCACATGTCACCGTTACCGCCATGATGATAACCATCTGCATAAAGTCAGATGCGATTACCGCCCAAGAGCCGCCCGTCACTGACATGATCAGTACAACCAGACCCGTTAGGATAATCGTTGTTGTCATATCAAAGCCGAAGATACCCGATGCGATGATCGCTAGACCATTCAACCAGATACCAGCAGAGATAACGCTGTTTGGCATACCAGACCAAGTGAATACTTGCTCATTCACTTTACCAAAACGCATACGAATCGCTTCAATTACCGTCACAACACGCAGTTGGCGGAACTTCGGAGCGAAGTAAAGGTAGTTCATTAGGTAACCGAACGCGTTAGCAATGAAGATAATCGCTACCGCAAAACCATCGGTAAAAGCTTTACCCGCGGCACCAGTAAATGTCCACGCACTGAACTGGGTCATAAATGCTGTTGCACCTACCATCCACCACAGCATGTTACCTCCCCCACGGAAGTAATCACTTGTCGTACTTGTAAACGTTCTAAACATCCACCCTATCGCAATTAAGAATAGGAAATAGATGCCAACTATCAGGGTATTGAGTTCCATCTTTAGACCTTTTTATTTATGTTTTTTGTTGAGGTCACTATAGATAGATGGTAACTGCATTTGTACTACAATAACTTAAATACGTGACAGTGATCTTACAGTCCAACACTCAAATAATCATACAAGTGATCGAGTTCAAATTTGCACCTCCTACGAGCATAATTTCTCAAGTGAGTGCAGCCACCCGCACTAAATTTCGTTCAAAACCCCGAAAAACATGAACAAAGTCTCTAAAATACGAAGAATCATCGTTAAAAACTATTATTCGTCACGATAAAAGTTCAAATGCGAACAACAAAAAATTCGTTAAATATAATTTATAAAAATGAATAAAATCAACATATTTGTACTGCAAATAATATTAAAGATCTGTTTTTTGAAAGTTCCCTATATTAGGTAGCTAATAACGAAAACTTGGAAACCACTATTAGATACTGACAGGGATACACGGAAGTAAAATGCTTTTAACACACCCGTTACAGTTTCTCTCGCCCATTAAAAATGTGCAACTTCAGTAGTAGAGCAAACAGACTCAATTGAACGTGCTGTCATCAACCTAAAAGCCTAGCTCTTAAGCCCTGGTTACACGCTTATTGAACCTCAAACGACTCTCTACTCAAATTTCAGATAAAAAAAACGCTCATGTTGCCTGTATCAACATGAGCGCAAGGGCAGATCTTCGACTACCATCTCCTACCTTTCTAAACGAAAACAGAAGTTATAATTAGAATAGTTGGGAGCAATAATCAAAATGCTTTCGCAAGCACTTCAACGATTTCTTCTTTGTCTCCGATGAGAACAACGGGTAACTATTCGAACCCAGTTCATTCCTATCAAGTTCATACTGATATAGCAGGCTATGACGCTGCCTTGCCTACTACATTTCAAACCATCTCCGAGTGAGCTTTAAGTCACCTCAAGCAAATAACTCATGATCTTAAAGCAGTTGGTTTTATTCCATTTAGCTTCAAGACCATTGTTACTTATTCGGCTTCATACCGTCAGTTTGTGCAATCAACACAACAAAGTTATGTGTCGCTACACAAAGCAAGTAAATAGTAATGTATTACAAATAAGGATAACATCTAAAGATTCAATTTTTTGCTGTAGCGCACATTTATTGATGAACAAAATCCTGAAAAATCATTATCAATAAACAATAAATTAACTAAAAATCATAAACCTACTAAAATAAACCAACTTTGTAACCCTTTGTAAATAGTGGTTTTGTCCTAACAACACGATCAAATTCACAGATCATACGCCTTCAAATCGTTAGTATATTTGTATTATTTAAATGCAAAACAAATTTGAAATAACCAAGAAATAATTTCAAACACAAAATGCATTGAAGACAAGAACTACTCTATTTGGCTTGTAATTATGGCCAATACTCAACCTATAAATATGGAACTAATACCATGAATAAAACTAAAATCGTGATTGCTGTGGCATCTGTACTAGCAGCAGGATCAGTATCTGCCGCGTCTTTCGATATGAGACACGAATACAAAAGCCATACGGATCAACATGCTACTCGTGTAAAACTAGGAGATAGCATCGGAAACTTCCTTGTCGATATTGAAGCTAAATTCAAGGGAGAAGACGGTGAGTTTATGGAAGATTTGAAGAATAATGGTTGGGAACTTGGTCTTAATTATCGCCATGTACTTAACGATAACTGGACGATGACTTACGGTATGCCAATTGAAGGTCGCGAGTCTGGTGTCACATACAAACCTCAAGTTCGCGCGACATACAGTGTCGACAGCATTGACGGTTTAAGCCTAAGTGCACGTTACCGTTACGATATGAGACAGAACACAAAATCAATTGCAACTGACTCGGACGGCAAGCCTATCTTAGATAACGGCTACTTAACTTATCAAAACGATGAAAACCAACGTCGCCATCGCTTAACAGCAAACATCAACTACTCAATGGAGAACTGGCGTTTCGGTTTTGAAGGTAACTACTACAAAGCAGATGATTACAACATCTACGACAACGATGATACAAACTACGAGTTAAATGCAAGTATTCGCCACATTATGGGTCAATGGGCACCATATGTAGAGTTTGGTGATGTGAGTACTTCATCGACGAAAGCGACTCGTGAACTACGTAGCCGTGTTGGTCTAACTTACAGCTTCTAATCGATAGCTATATGAATAATCTAAGATAATTACTGTCCTAATTTTCTAAGACCTAAACAAAAGCCAGCTTAATCGCTGGCTTTTCTTCTTTCAAATCAATTCATTCAAATAAGAGCCGAGTACTTAACGCTCCTCACCCTAATGACTGATCCGATAGAGAAATGCAACGGTCACGTCATCGTTAGGCACAACTCGCTTCTGCTGAGCCAAAAACAATTCCGCTGTTGAGACGGCATCGGCTAATGCATTGTGGCTGTTGTACTCAGGAAGCCCATACCTTTCTCGCGTACCCGCTAGAGTTAAATCCACCTCTTCATGGTTACTGATCGCTTTCTCCATGCTCTTCTCAATACATAGTGTATCTAGCCAAAGTAAAGGCAACTGCCTTAAGCCATAGCATCTTAATAGATACTGGCTAATGAACTTCTCTTCGACCACACAAGCGTGCGCGACGATGATTTTACCTTTTGTGGCTTCGAAAAACGTCAGCATAGCATCATGAATTGAAGCGCCCTCTTCCAGCATTTGTGGTGTGATGTGGTTGATAACTGCAGTTTCAGCATTGATCTGCGAATCGTTATCCAGATAAATATGCTTGGCGGAAGCTAAGTCTATTCGCCCCTTGACCACATCGACCCAACCCATAGACAAAATCAGATCTTGTTCGCTGTCTAAGCCCGTAGTTTCAAGATCTAAAACGATATATTCGCTATCTTTAGCCAAGTCCGTCATCTCTGGACAAGGTTGCTCCACAAGAGCATGCAACGCCTCTGGCAGCTTAACCGTATTCAAATATTGCTTTCGTGTGCGCTTAATTTTCTCAAGCGGATGAAAGTAGTTCAGAACGTGCTTTAAACACTTCTTTATTGAGCGTGGCTTCATTAGCGTGCTCCGAAACGGATTTTCGCTGCTTCCTGTAGGTCTGCAATGATCCTAAAGGCATCTTTCAAGTGCTTACGTTCAAAGCTACCAAAACTGTCTGGGTTGATGTTGTTGTCTGGCACTTCCCCATGTTTCAGGGCTTCAAGTTGATGACCAAAACGGAAAGAGAGAATGAACTGATACGCACCAAGGATGTTCTTGAACGCGTCATCACTCAACATACCTTTTTCATTGGCTGCAGCAAAGCGTTCATCGGTTGCCGACAAATCACATTCCACCGCTAATCCGTAAATACGCGCAAGATCGATAATCAAGTTGATGGCGTACTTCTTCACATTGAGTGTTTTCTTATTCTCACCCGATTTCTCTAGAACCAAACTGTTGAAGATACCCAGTGGCGGATTGGTGTTCACGGCATCTTTCACTAGTGTGCTTAAAAACTCACGGTTGCTGCGAATATTAGAATGCAACTCATCACGAAGAATACCTTCGAACTCACTGTTGCCATAAATGGTTCGAATCTCTAGGAATACACTGATGTTGAGTAAGCGTTCGTACTCAGGGTTTGCGACCCACTTTTTATAGTAGTGCTTCCAAACACCAAGTGGCTGGCACCATTTTGGTGTCGCCGCCATGAATTTACCCGGACACAATGGGTAATCGCAACTCGCTAATCCGTTAGTCACCATCATCGCTAAGTGTTTGAAGTAAATACGGTCACTGTCTGTCGCATCGTCAGCAAGTACAATCGCACTATCTTGATCCGACAGCATATGAACTTCATTACGAGCATGTGATCCCGCAACAATCCAAGAAAAATCGCAAGGCGGTGGGCCTAACTTATCAATCGCTATCTGAATCAATCGGCGTGTGTAGGCATCCATGATCATGGTCATTACCTTACCGACAGTTTCCGGTGCAACCTTGCCTTCCACCAGCGCTTCAAAAATAGCTTGTCGCTCAGGGGTAAACGAAGACATGGTTTTCACACTGCCCGCATATTTGATTTTCTCGATTAAAAAGATCGCTTGAACACGGTGATTCTGAACTAGGTGGGACGTGGTGAGAAGGCCTACGACTTTATTCTCTTTCACAACGGGCAAGTTACGGATATTGAACTGCATCATGATAGACGCAGCATGCAGTACAAGATCATCCGGTTTAACCGTCAATGGAGAGTGCGTCATTACCTCCGAAATAAGGCTATCGGTACTGACACCATGAGCGATGACTCTCTTGGTCATATCCCTATCCGTGATCAAGCCAACGATTGTGTCGTTCTCATAAATCACGGCACATGGCGAGCGTTGATGAAGCATTTCAACCGCGACCGATTGAATAGTTTGTTCAGACTTAACGATAGCCACCTGCCCGCTTGCCACTTCTTCAACCTTACGAATGAACAAGCCTTTTTCTTTGTTTGACCACACAACATCAAGTGCCGACTTCAACCGAACCTGCGCCTGTGATGCAAAGTGTTCTGCGCAGCTTGGGAATGCCTTAAACAACGCTTGAAGCGCCGAATGTGGAATCACATAAAGTAAGCTATTTTCGATTGCGATCGCTCTGTAGCCTTTCTCGTCGTTAACTTCAGAATCTAAGAACGTAAAGCCGAACAAGTCTTCACTGCCTAAACGTGCACGAAGTACACCGTCTGACTTTCTTTGCTCCATAGAACCCGTTCGGATGATATAGAGCGACTTTTCTTTACCCGACTCACATAGATCAACCACATCCCCTTTGCCGAGGTAAGTGATCTGAACATTAGAGGCAAGTTCACGAAGAGCTTGTTTAGGGATCTTATCGAAAGGATCTATCTGACCGATAAATTGAAGAATATTTGGTAAAAGAGATTGAGGCATAACCATACTCGCACATACTTAATTAGTATTATTATATAACTAATATTTCGAGTTGCGAGTAGATTTTCAAGTTGAATAACAGAATTGATCAAGTTTTAGAGATCAGAATAAGCAGTGCAATACCAGAAACATAAAATACAGATACAAAAAAGCACGCTAAATGCGTGCT
Source organism: Vibrio sp. 10N.261.46.E11 (assembly GCF_041472735.1). Taxonomy (NCBI): domain Bacteria; kingdom Pseudomonadati; phylum Pseudomonadota; class Gammaproteobacteria; order Vibrionales; family Vibrionaceae; genus Vibrio; species Vibrio sp. 10N.261.46.E11. The sequence goes on along the minus strand of NZ_JBFRQW010000051.1, from coordinate 15,057 downwards.
TTAAAATTTGTAAGGGCACATCAAGTGCTTTAAGTTAACTTGCTACTGGCAATCGGTGGTTTGACTCTTGCAGGTGGCTTGCCGAAGCTTGGCGTGCTTTATCACAATTACCAGCCATAATTGCTTCGTATATTGCGCGATGTTCGTTAATGCATGTGCTGCCTTCTTCAGAAGAGTGCACAATAAAGTTAACAAACATCGTGGTCAGTATGTTGCCAAACGGTAAGTAGAAGTCATTACCCGTTGCATTGAAGATAAGGCTATGGAACTTCGTATCAATATCTAACCAGCGTGCTTGATCAAGCGTTTCTTCGCTAGAAATTTCTACCATTTTTTGGAAAATTTCTGATAATTCAATACGTTGCTCTGCAGTTGCAAACTTAGCTGCCAATGCACACGCTTCAGGCTCAATGGCACGACGCAAACCTAAAAACTGATGACAGAATTGGTCTGTATCCGCTAAGCCATCCATCCATTCGATAAGCTGAGGATCTAAGAAGTTCCAGTATGCACGATCAACAACGCGAGTGCCGATTTTAGGGCGTGACTCTAACAGGCCCTTTGACGTTAGAAGTTTCACCGCCTCTCGCAACGCCGTGCGGCTAATACCAAACTGCTCACACAGAGCCATTTCACCAGGGATAATCGAACCCTGAGGTAAATTACCCGACAAAATACCACGAGCGATTTCACGTGCTACCTGCACATGAAGACTTCGCTTAGAGCCTGAAATAGATTTGAAAGTGTCTGCCATGAGTCTACTTACTTATTAGATATGTATTATTTAACTCGTACTATAGCACTGAAAGTATAATGCACCAAATAAGGGGAATAATAACGTGAGCTCCCTTATACTCTATGGTTCTATCAAAATCCCACAAACTTTTCGAAGCTTATCACTACCTGTCGTACCTTCTTATTTATACATACAAATAGTTCCTATTTACGCAATTTTGGCATGCGTAATATCACAAAAATCACCTTAACTTGTGAGTTGCCCTCCACTGCGACGCATTTCTATTGGAATACGCTTGATCGAACAAAGTGTTATTGTATGATTTATTGAAAATAAAAGGTGACTGTAGATGTTTAACTCGGTAGCCGCGACAAGCATTCTCACGCTAGCTTAAAGTCGCGCTAACTTAGATCTATCCACGGTTTTATACTTAATACGTCGGCCTGAGGTGGTTTATATGGCTATATTTTCATTGGTGGAAGATTCAAGCCGCCGAATTCATGTTCAAGTCGCTCGACAGATTGCGCGTAAAATATTGTCGGGAGAGCTCAAAGAAAACGAGAAATTACCCAGCGAAATGGCGCTGTGCGATATCTTTGGAGTAAGCAGAACAGCCCTTCGAGAATCAACCAAGCTACTTTCTGCAAAAGGGCTGATTGAGTCAAAACCGAAAGTCGGCACTCGTATCAAACCAAGAACGCAATGGCACTTCTTAGATCCGCAATTGCTGTACTGGATTCAAGACTTAGAAGACACCAAACCCTTCTTGTCTCAGTTCTTAGGCTTGAGAAAAGCGATTGACCCAGAAGCGTGTGCGCTAGCAGCAACCAACGCTACGGTAGAACAACGCAAAGAGCTTTCGATTCTGTTCCAAAAGATGTCTATTGCGGCAAACTGCTTTGATTATGAAGAGTGGACAACCAACGATCACCTGTTTCACCAAACGATTTTCTTATCAACAGGTAATCAGTTCTACATTCCGTTCGCAAACATTCTCTCGACAATCTTCAAGCAGTTTATCGACCATTCAGCCGAAGGCGGTCGCTTCTGTTTAGAAGAGCATAAAGCGATTTACGATGCGATTATGTCGGGTAACGCTCAGCAAGCTCGAATAGCTTCACAAGTGTTACTAGACGATGAAAACCAAAAGCTGTCTCGGGTTGAACAAGCCATCGCATAACCAAGATTGACCAAACTGACTCGTGTATCTCAATACACGAGTCAGTCACATTTTAGCGTCCAATTTTTTACCACCCATACCGTAGTGTTTCATCTTTAAACCTTGAAGTCGGGTCGTCTCAGAGAACACTTACGGTTATACACATAAGGTGTTGTTTGTGTCTTCGCAATCGTACGTAAGGAAAAACTTCTCTCTCGCTTGGCCCCTCGCCTTAAACGCATTACTGATGCAGTCGATGTTAATGATCGACACGTTATTGGTTTCTCCGCTTGGTGAAATACCTCTTGCTGCAATGGGCATTGCAACAACCATCATCGCGTTTGTGTTGGGTATTCAAATGGCGTTGGCTAATGGTACGCAGCTGGTTCTCAGCCGAGCTGTGGGATCTGGCGTTAGCTCTTCACTATCGAAAGCATTTTGGGCGGGTCTGTTCATCAATGTTGGTGTCGCATCGATGTTTTGGCTTCTGCTTACCTTTTTTGAACAACCTCTAATCCAAGCATTAACCGACGATAAGACACTTCACCTTGAGATCAGTCATTATCTAGACATCTCAAAATATCTGGTGATCTTCACTGCATTAACGCAAGTTATCATCGCGTTATTTAACGGGTTAGGAAGAACCAAAGTTCCGTTTAAAGGTTACTTAATCGAACTACCGGTCAATGCCGTGCTCTCCTATGTGCTTATTCACGGCTTCTCAAACTTTGAAGGGATTGGCGTACAAGGTGCAGCACTAGGTAGCGTTATTGCCATTACGATTCGTCTTGTGTATTTGATTCTGTGTGTGCATTACGATTCGTCCGTGTCACTGAAACTGGATACTGAAAAGTCAGAGTTCATTGCTAACATCCGTCGTCACTTCATTGAAATATTCCCTGTCGCAGCGAACGTGACTATGCTGTCGATTGGCGCGACGATCTATCAGTTGTTGTACTCACAGCTCAACATTAACGCCTACGTAGCGATCACCTTGGTGATGCCGTGGATACGTGCCGGCACTCAATTTATTACCGCTTGGGCGCATTCTTCCGCGATTACGATCAGCCAAGCGATCGGTTCGAAGAAAATGGATGACTTAACCAAAAACGTTGATACCAGTATTGATGTGGCGGTTGGTATTTCTGTGGTTTGTGCGGTGATGTTTGCCGGCTTAAGTTTGGTGATTGGCGATGTGTATCCAGACTTAGATCCTTCTACCTATCAAGCACTGGCTGTTATCGCCCCACTTTACATCTTCTTGCCGATCGTTCGTGGCTACAACACCGTTCACGGACACGTATTAAGAGCACTAGGCAAAACAACCGCAGTCTTCAAAATCAACTTTACTGGTCAATGGATAATTTCAATTCCATTGTGTGCATTGATCATCTATGGATTAGACGGCTCTATCTTTTGGGCATTTGCAATTCAGCCTTTTGAAGAGCTAGTAAAAGCGCTGCCCTTCAGACATCTTGCTCGCAAGTCATTGAGAGAGTTCGACTCAAACAAAGCCAACGAATTGATGTATGACTGATCGCCACCAAAAAGTAACAAAGTTACTGTCCCGTGAAAATGTCTGAACTGCTTGTGCAGTCTCAGGCTTATCTCATTTAGATCGATATAGCTCAAACGAAGAGCCTAGACATTTCGCTACGCCAAAAAGAATAAGGCTGCATTAAGTCCTAGTAAACAATAACGGTAACCTTGCTAGTCACCGTATATTCCTCATTATTAAATGGCGTTGAGTGGGTTATCGTTTGGATTGTTGCCCTCTTTGAGCAATACGTGTGTCTATATACTAATTATTGGGCAGACATAGTCTTGTAATTTCATAACCTCATGTCACCAGTTGATCCTTATGTTTATGTTCAACACATTAGCGAATCAGATACCCAACTCTACCAACCCGTTTTCATTCTTCCCACACTTCATTAAGTACACTTCCTTAAAAAATATCGTTCCAAGAATGTCTAAAAACAAGCATAAAAAAACCCACTCAAATGAGCAGGTTCTTTATCCAACCGTGTCTAAACGACGTGATTACTTCTCTAGTTTAGCAAAGTAGTCGAAGATTACTGGTACATCGTTGTTACCCATGCCAGCATCAACAGCAGCTTGTAGACTTGTTGCAGTACCTTGAGCGATTAGAGACTCAGTACCTAGCTCTTCACAAAGTGCAAGGAAGTAACCAAGGTCTTTGTTAGCGTTAGCAACAGAGAAACCTAACTTCTCTTCACCGTCTACAGCGTAGAACTTACAGAATTGCATGAACGGAGAGTTAGATGGACCTGCAGACATGATATCAAACAGTTGTTGGCCATCAACGCCAGCGCGTTGAGCAACAGCGAAAGCTTGAGACATAGTCGCAACCGTTGTCATACCCATGAAGTTGTTCACAAGCTTAGTCACGTGACCTGAACCTAGAGCACCTAGGTGGAATACGTTTTCGCCTTGTTCTTCAAGAACAGGTTTAACTTTGTTGAAAGTTTCCATGTCGCCAGCAGCCATGATGTTCAGAAGACCATCTTTTGCGTGTGCAGGTGTACGGCCTAGAGGAGCGTCGATCATGCCTGCGCCTTTCTCAGCAAGAGCTGCGCCGATCTTCTTAGTAGAAGCAGGAATCGACGTACCGAAGTCTACGAGTACTGCGCCTTCTTTGATGCCCGCTAGAACGCCGTCTTCGCCGTAAACAATTTTTTCAACAACAGCAGAAGTTGTTAGACAAAACTCAATGATGTCACTTGCAGCAGCTAGTTCTTTAGCAGAAGTGAATGCAGTCGCATTGCCGCGATCTGTAACGCGAGCAACAGCTTCAGCGCTTAGATCCATTACGTTTACGTGGTAACCGCGTGTTTGCAGGTTTTCAACCATGTTGCCGCCCATAAGGCCTAGGCCAATGAAACCGATTACAGGTTTAGTCATGTTCAACTCCAAATATCTTATTGTATGATTATATGCTCATTATAATAACTACCTGAATCCCCTAAGGCAACCGTTTTAGGTCTTTCGTGCGTGATCCAGCGCATGAATTTCGAATGCGGATACTGGCATCACTTATCGAATTGGCCTCATATAAACCTAAAGAATAGATCTTGTGATTAATAAGTTAAAAATCAGATAGCAACTCACTCTTTCGTCTTTCATACCCGACAATATCTAACTGGCAATGAATTGCTAAATCACTTATAAATAAAGGTTGATAGGTTAATGAGTGTGCATTCCTATCATTCTTACTAATGAGATATGAGTCAGGTACGTTCTTAAAGTTCCACCCAAGAAATGAAAGCGTCTGACATCTATTTCGGCCGAAAAGGTACTAGATTAGCTCACAACAAGAACTCGCTGAGTGATGAATAATGCGGAAAAAGCACGATCATTTTTCAACAACCTTATCCAGTAAGTAATGAATTTCGAACAATATAAAACCACCAATTGTATTACTTATAAGCACTAAAAGTTATTGGAAGTTATCGTAACAATACTCGCAGAACCAGATAACAACGTTCATTTTGTTAAATCGTTTCGTTGTCAATGCGCCGCTGCAGCATTAAACGTTTCTCTAAATTTAGGGGCTGTTGATCTTTCGAGCTGGGTTTTGCAGCATCTTGTGGAAAATTTATACAAGGAAGAGGCTTTGACGTGTAGCTGGCCTACATGAAAAGCCGATAACGCTGTAGAAATGAACCACAAGAGCTGCTCGAAGGGTTCGGCTAAAATCGTTTTATGCTTTGTTGAAGAATATTTGCTTAGAATGACTAGGCTACATACTCTTCGCCGCGCCTAAAACGATTTTATCTCGAACAAAACTTAACCACGAAAGGTCAACAGCCCCTAGTCATCAACCCTAAACATCAGATGTAAATTGAATCCAATTAATTCAAACGATCTCACACTCAAACCACACGAATAAAAAAACCGAGCAACTCTCAGTGAGTTACTCGGTTTGACTTATTTCCGATATTCTTTGTCATCGACATTAGTTTCGTTCAGTTACTTAGATGCGAACACCCTTACAGCCGAACATGACATGACACTTCGTTCCCGCAAAGTACCATATCAGCACACACCATCGTTAAATGGCATGTGTGTTGATCACTTACAGTTGAGCAAATGATCCTTCCCACGAGTATTTCTCACCCACAAACTCAACAGTGTGAGTTGCTTGCTGCGTGTCTTCAGCTTGGTTTGAGATACCGTAGTGGTAAGTGTTGCCAGAAGTAGTCTGAATGCGAACAACAGTCCCGACACTGTTATGGCCCACAACAGATACTGATTTAACCAGACCACGAGCGCCTACAGACGCTTCGATAGACTCGTTAAAGTAACCATGTGTTTCTAGTACAGAAGCAAACACGTGGTTTTGACCAGACTGACGTAAGATAAGCGCAGGCTCACTCTTAAGGTTGAAGTCTGGATCGTTAGCACCAGTGCGAGCAAAAATCACTTCACTGCCCGCATTCGCGCTAGTTACTAGGCTGTAGTAGCTGCTGTCATGTAGCCAGCTCACTAGAGAACCTTCTTCGTTTACTTTACCTGAAGCAACGTTCCATAAGTGCTGGTAACCGTTGTCTTCACCTACCGGCTTAAGTGTTTTTTCGATGTTGTAATCGAAATCAGTACGGATGATCTGACCAGAGTGGTGAACCGGTAGATCGTACTGGTGCTCAGCGTCAGCTTCAATGCGATATACATCAATCACTAGTGGCTTTTCAAACTCAGGAAGTTCAGCAAGAATCACACTACGTTGCATGTCTACGCCAGTGTAGTACTCAGAAATCGTGCCACTCATACCTTGCAGAGACTGGTCGTCTGCTACGAAGAAGTGCTTCTGACCAAACTTAGATTCAGCCAATGCCGTATCGAAGTTGTTCTGTGTTTTCTGATCAACCGTTACTGTGTTGTGAGCAACTGTCTGCTTACAGTAAGACTTGTTCTCTGGGATGTAACGACCGCCAAACTTAGGCTCAACGTTTACCCAGCGACCGAAGCCGTAATCGTGCAGCACTTCGTGGCCACGGTTGAATACGCTTAGGTGTAGCCCATCGTAGTGACCGTGGTCTAGCGCAGAGTGGTACTGGTGATCGCTGCCGTGTTGACCAAACCAAATCAACGCCATCGTGTCGTCGTCTTGTTCGTCACGGTGACGAAGAATGCTTACGCCGCCTTTTTCGCCTTCAGGGCCATCCGTTACAAACAGGCTACCCCAGTTAAATGCTTTAATGTCGTCTGCTGCATCAACCGCATCAGACAATGTTTTACCTGAAGCATGGACCCAAACATCTTGTTGGTGATTAGCCATACCAAGTAACGTTTCAGTCTGCTCATAGCGGTGGTAACACACAGACGTTGCCATAATAACGCCTTCATCGTTAATAGAAATCGTCTTCGATGAATCGTTCAGAGCTGGCAATGTACCGTCTGGGAATGCCGTTTTGAATACCGCGTAAGACGTTGTCTTGATCACTGAGTCGTTGAATTCGTAAATACCAAGCTCAGGCTGACGACGTTCAATCGCTTCTGCGAACAAGTAGATTGGACGTAGTGAGAAACGGTGGTAGTAAGGACCTTCCATGTAGTAGCCGTCTGGCGAGAACAGTTGGTCAAGTTGCGCTAAGAAACCACCGCTTACTTTGTCGAGTTTCAGGCCGTAAAGCGCTTTGTCTACTGACTCTTGATCGTTGATTGCGTAACCACAGATACCTACCGCTGCCACAGCCCATAAGCCGTGGTTGTGTACGATATCGAAGTCGTGTGCGTAAGTCACAACGAACATTTCGATCATTTGCTTAAGAAGATCGTCTTCGATCAGACGCTTTTGCTCTTCAGAAATGGTGTGGTAAATACAGCTGTACGCACAAGAAGCGTAAAGCATCCACATGTTCTCGTTCAACGTTTGGTGGAACAGCTTACCCGGAGGGTTAGAGTCACGGCTTACGTTGCTTTCAAGTGTTGGGTACACCGTCGCGTACGCTGTTAGCATATCAACGATGTAATCACGGTACTTTGTTTCCTCAGTGATAAGGAATAAACGGCCCGCTAGATCCATATGGATGTAGTTTTGCTTGTGACGGTTGTGCTCGTAACCGCCGCCTTCACCGTGACCTGGTACTTCAATGCCAACTTCCGCCATGTAAGCGTCAGTTTGTTTAATATCGCGAGTCAGTGCGTTACCTAAAAGGCTATCCTTGCCAAGTTCTTTACGAAGCTCTGCTGCTTCCTCAAAGTTAAGTAAAAGTGGTTGATAGCTCATTATTATTTCCCCTGCTCTGCTGTGCTTGCTAATTCTGGGTTTAAAATTGTTTCTACTGAGTAGAAGCCTGCCCAGCTGTATACTTTACCGTTCAGTTCTACTTTGTGTTCAGTGCTCTCAGTCGCGCCAAGTTGGTTGCTGATCATCACTGTCACATTTGACTTCTCTGTGTTGATTTCGACGACTGAACCGACGTTTGTATGCGCTACAACCTTGATGTCTTTCACAACGCCGCGAGCATTTATTGATTGTTCGAACTCTTCGTTAAAGTAACCGTGCGTTTCTAGAACAGAAGCGAACAGTGTTGTTTCGCCTTTGCTACGTAAAATGAAGGCCGGCTCTGAACGCAGGTTGAAGCTTGGATCGTTAGCGCCAGTGCGAGTAAAGATCACTTCAGCATTGTCGTTAGATGTTGCGCCTAACCATGTGTAGTACGTGTTGTTTTGTAGCCAGCTCACAAGTACCGTGCCCTTCACTTCACCGCTTGCTACGTTCCAAAGGTGCTGATAACCAAAATCATTGCCTAGCGTATTCAGCTCTTTATTTGCTTGGTATTCGAAGTTAGTACGAACAATCTGACCTTCATATTGATGAGAGTAGTCGTATTGGTGCTCGCCTTCGCCGCCTTTTGTAGAATCTAAGCGGTAAAGGTCTAATAGTAGCGGAGATTCAAGCTCATCAAGGTTTAGCATGAACACACTGCGTTGCATGTCAAAACCTTGGTAGTGATCGTTAGCAAATGCACTCATGCCGTTGATTTTCTCGTCTTCTACTTTAAAGAAGTGAGGCAAGCCGTGTACTGAGTCTGCACGCTCAACGTCAAAGTTGTTCTGACATTGTTCGTCAATCGTTACTGTGTTGTGAGCAATCGTTTGACGAGCGTAAGATTTGTTTTCATCTAGGTAACGACCGCCGAATTTTGGCTCAACGTTCACCCAACGGCAGAAGCCGTATTCACGTAGTACTTCTTGACCGCGGTTGAAGAAAGAAATACCCAGCGTATCGAAGTTGCCGTGACCCATGCCGTGTTGGCCGTAGTTCATCACTAACTGAGAAACGTCGCCTTTCTTATCCTGCATGCGGATAAAACCTTGCGCGCCGTTGTGACCTTCAGGGCCTTCGTTCAATTCAACACTTGGCCAGAAAGGCATGCCGATTTCTTTTTCAGCAGAAGCTGCTTCATAAGCTTTAGAGAGCTCAAGGCCACATGGGTGCATCCACACTGCGTCTTGAATCTTCGCCATACCAAGGATGTTTTGGTCAACGCCGTTATCGGATGAGTAATGCTTACTGTAAACACTTACCGCGACTTGAACACCCATGTCTGTGATACCCATAGTGCGAGAGGCATCATTAAGAGCTGGGAACTCACCGTTCGGGTAAGCCGTCGCTAGCATGGCTTGTACCGTGTTACCAATTACACCGCCTTTGTAGTTGTAGATATCCACTTCAGGCATATGACGGTGGATCACTTCCGCGAATACACACGTTGGGCGAATCGCGTAACGGTGGTAATAAGGACCTTCCATATAGTAGCCAGAAGGTGCAAACAGTTGAGATATTTGCGCTAAGAAGCCGCCAGTGTCGTTACGGTCAATGCCGTACACTGACATTTCAAGGTACTCACGCTTGCCAAGAGCAAGACCACAGATACCCACAGCGGCTACTGCCCAAATACCGTGGTTGTGAATGCGGTCGAAGTCGTGTGCGTATTTAACGGTGAACATTTCTAGCATTGGTTCGAAAATGCGAGACTCAATGTTGTCACGCTGCTCTTGTGTCAGTGTTGAAGCAACACAAGAGTAAGCCAAGCTTGAGAACATTAACCAACAGTGTTCGTTCAAGATTTGGTGGAACAAACGACCTGTAGGGTTAGTGTTTTTCTGTACGTGGAAATCAAACGTTAGGTATTTGTCTGCGTATTCTTCTAGTAGTTCTGTAACAAAGTCAGCGTACTTTTGCTCTTTAGTGATCAAAAACATGCGACCAGCTAAGTTCATGTACGTGTAGTTTTGCTTATGGCGGTTATGTTCGTAACCACCCGCTTCTCCGTGACCAGGAACATCAATAGGTAAACGCATGAACGCTTCTAGGTCTTTCGCGTTCGCTGCAATGGTTTTGCCCATTAAGCTAGAACGGCCTACTTCAAGATGAAGTTGCTCTATTTCAGCTTCAGTCAACAATACTGGTTTAGTCGTCATATTCTTTGTCACCCTCAATAAAGAGTTTATCGGTTTAAACTTTGATTAAATTTTCAAACTCCATATAAAGTAATACAATATGAGCTTTAATTGTACCCATTCATGGCAAAATGATGAGCAGAATCACATAAACCTGCATAAGCCATTGATATAAATAGACAACACCAAATATCAGGCATTTGTTAAGTTGTTGATTTATTTAAGCTATATAAAGTATCGCTTGATCGATATCACATAACACTGGATATATTGTATTACAATTAACCGTATTCACTTATGATGAACACAGTTAAGTAACACTTAAAAGATTTAAACAGATTAGGAGATACACAATGAACTCTTTCTTTATTCTAGATGAAAACCCATGGGAAGAATTGGGCGGCGGCATTAAGCGTAAAATCGTTGCTTACACTGACGATCTTATGGCTGTTCACCTATGTTTTGATAAAGGCGCGATTGGCCACCCTCATACTCATGAGATACACGACCAAATCGGTTACGTTGTTCGTGGTAGCTTCGAAGCTGAAATCGAAGGTGAGAAGAAAGTGCTTAAAGAAGGCGATGCTTACTTTGCTCGCAAACACATGATGCACGGCGCCGTTGCGCTAGAGCAAGACAGCATCCTTCTTGATATCTTCAATCCTGCACGTGAAGATTTCCTAAAATAATGAATAGCGCAACCTCAGTTGCTAAGGTAAGCATATGAAATCATTAAACATCGCGGTCATTGGCGAGTGCATGGTTGAGCTACAAAAGAAACAAGACGGGCTTAAGCAGAGTTTTGGTGGCGATACACTGAATACAGCACTTTACCTGTCACGCTTAACAAAAGAGCAAGATATCCAAACAAGCTATGTAACAGCGTTAGGTACAGACCCATTCAGTGTCGACATGTTGGAAAAGTGGCAAGCAGAAGGTATCGACACGAGCTTAATTGCTCAGCTTGATCACAAACAACCAGGGCTTTACTACATCGAAACCGATGAAACTGGTGAGCGTAGCTTCCACTACTGGCGTAATGACGCTGCTGCAAAATTCATGTTTGATCAACAAGACACGCCTGCTCTACTTGATAAGCTATTCTCTTTTGACGCAGTTTACCTAAGTGGTATTACGCTTGCTATCTTGACAGAGAACGGACGCACGCAGATATTTAACTTCTTAGACAAATTCAAAGCTCAAGGCGGCCAAGTATTCTTCGACAATAACTTTCGTCCAAAACTTTGGGAAAGCCAACAAGAAGCGATTTCTTGGTACTTGAAGATGCTCAAGTACACCGACACAGCGCTACTTACGTTCGATGACGAGCAAGAGCTGTACGGTGACGAAAGCATTGAACAGTGTATTGCACGTACGTCTGAGTCTGGTGTGAAAGAGATCATCATTAAGCGTGGCGCGAAAGACTGCCTAGTGGTTGAAAGCCAAACCGCTCAGTACGTTGCACCAAACCCAGTAGACAACATTGTGGATACAACAGCCGCTGGCGATTCGTTCAGTGCAGGCTTCTTGGCTAAACGCTTGAGCGGTGGCAATGCGCGTGATGCAGCATTAGCAGGTCACATTGTGGCAGGGGCTGTGATTCAGCATCCAGGTGCTATCATTCCTCTAGAAGCGACGCCTGATCTGTCTCTATAATTACGTACTTTAACTATTAATCAAGGGTTTGCTTAGTTGAAAGCAAGCCCACATTTAACGTGAGAAAGAATTCATGACGACATTAAATGAACAACTAGCAAACCTAAAAGTAATCCCTGTAATCGCTATCAACCGCGCTGAAGATGCCATCCCCCTAGGTAAAGCACTGGTTGAAAACGGCATGCCATGTGCAGAAATCACACTGCGTACAGAATGTGCAATCGAAGCGATTCGCATCATGCGTAAAGAATTCCCAGACATGCTAATCGGTTCAGGTACTGTACTGACTAACGAGCAAGTTGACGCATCTATCGAAGCGGGTGTTGATTTCATCGTAAGCCCAGGTTTTAACCCTCGCACTGTTCAATACTGTATCGACAAAGGTGTTGCAATTGTACCGGGTGTAAACAACCCAAGCCTAGTTGAGCAAGCTATGGAAATGGGCCTTCGCACGCTGAAGTTCTTCCCTGCTGAGCCTTCTGGCGGTACTGGTATGCTTAAAGCACTAACAGCTGTTTACCCTGTTAAATTCATGCCTACTGGTGGTGTGAGCTTAAAGAATGTAGACGAATACCTATCTATCCCTTCTGTACTTGCGTGTGGCGGTACTTGGATGGTTCCAACTAACCTTATCGACGAAGGTAAGTGGGACGAATTAGGCAAACTGGTGCGTGACGCTGTCGAGCTAGTCAATAGATAGGTTCGCGTTAACCGGCTGACACTTGTTCAACGACGAAAGCGAGCTCTGTGCTCGCTTTTTTATTACGTGATATAAAGTGGACACGCCTATTTTATTTTTAACCATACTTATTAGAGTTTTGTCGCTTCTCAATCAACGCGCTCGCTCAACTACCCCTATATCCACATGAATATTTGTATTATTATTTTAAATGCTTATTTTCAAGTATTTATCCGACGACAATGATGAAATTTTAGATCATTGCAAGAAAATTAAGCGATTAAACGGCTTTAAGTGCTATCTCTGATGAAATAAACATGCGTCTCAGATCACGATAAAGACATATTGTAGTACAAATGAACATACGAAAGGAGTAATCTAGGTGTCAGTTAATTATGAAACTTAAAAGGCTGAAAAGATGACTATTGATACTTTTGTTGTTCTCGCCTACTTCTTCTTTTTAATCGCGATTGGTTGGATGTTCCGTAAGTTCACCACCTCTACAAGTGATTACTTCAGAGGGGGCGGCAAAATGTTGTGGTGGATGGTTGGTGCAACTGCCTTCATGACACAGTTTTCAGCATGGACGTTTACAGGTGCCGCAGGACGCGCGTTCAATGACGGTTTCGTTATTGTAATCCTATTCTTAGCCAATGCTTTTGGCTACTTCATGAACTATATGTACTTCGCTCCAAAGTTCCGCCAACTTCGTGTGGTAACGGCTATCGAAGCCATTCGTCAACGCTTTGGTAAAACGTCTGAACAGTTCTTCACATGGGCAGGTATGCCTGACAGCCTTATCTCTGCAGGTATCTGGCTAAACGGCCTCGCTATCTTCGTAGCAGCTGTATTTAACATCCCAATGGAAGCAACCATTGTGGTAACGGGTATGGTTCTAGTATTGATGGCGGTAACGGGCGGATCTTGGGCGGTTGTTGCTTCTGACTTCATGCAAATGCTTGTAATCATGGCCGTGACAATCACTTGTGCGGTTGCAGCTTACTTCCACGGTGGTGGCTTAACTAACATCGTTGCTAACTTCGACGGCGACTTCATGTTAGGTAACAACCTAAACTACATGAGCATCTTCATCCTTTGGGTTGTGTTCATCTTCGTGAAGCAATTCGGTGTAATGAACAACAGCATCAACGCTTACCGTTACCTATGTGCAAAAGACAGTGAAAACGCACGTAAAGCGGCAGGCCTAGCATGTATCCTTATGGTTGTTGGTCCACTAATTTGGTTCCTACCACCATGGTACGTAAGTGCATTCATGCCTGAGTTCGCATTAGAGTACGCTTCAATGGGTGATAAAGCGGGTGATGCTGCTTACCTAGCATTCGTACAGAACGTAATGCCAGCTGGTATGGTTGGTCTTCTTATGTCAGCAATGTTCGCTGCAACGATGTCTTCTATGGATTCAGGTTTGAACCGTAATGCTGGTATCTTTGTAATGAACTTCTACAGCCCAATTCTTCGTCAAAACGCGACTCAGAAAGAGCTGGTTATTGTAAGCAAGCTAACGACTATCATGATGGGTGTTATCATCATCGCGATTGGTCTATTCATTAACTCTCTACGTCACTTGAGCTTGTTCGATATAGTAATGAACGTAGGCGCATTGATTGGCTTCCCAATGCTTATCCCTGTACTACTAGGTATGTGGATTCGTAAGACCCCTGACTGGGCTGGTTGGTCTACTCTCGTGGTTGGTGGTTTCGTTTCTTACATCTTCGGTATCTCTCTTCAAGCAGAAGACATTGAGCACCTATTCGGTATGGAAACAGCGCTTACAGGCCGTGAATGGAGCGACTTGAAAGTGGGTCTTAGCCTAGCTGCTCACGTCGTGTTCACTGGTGGTTACTTCATCCTAACCTCTCGCTTCTACAAAGGTCTAACACCAGAGCGTGAGAAAGAAGTTGACCAACTGTTCACTAACTGGAACACGCCGCTAGTAGCGGAAGGTGAAGAGCAACAAAACCTAGATACTAAACAGCGTTCAATGCTTGGTAAGCTTATCAGCACAGCAGGTTTCGGTATCCTTGCGATGGCTCTGATTCCAAACGAACCGACAGGACGCTTGTTGTTCCTACTATGTGGTTCGATGGTACTAACCGTTGGTATCCTACTGGTTAATGCGGCCAAAAACCCTGCAAAAAAGCTAAATGATGGAGCGATTCTCAAATAGTATAGAGAAAGAACACTATTCGCTTAGCTGATATAACACATAAAATAATGCCCATGCTTTCCCCCGACAGCATGGGCTTTTTGTTGTTTTATCGAGGCTATTGTTTTACCGAGGCTATTGGTTTACCGAGGCTATTGGTTTATCGGGGCTCATTCAGCAAGATTTAATAAAAAATAGGCCAGCATTGCTGTAATGCCGATCAGTTA
>NZ_JBFRQW010000050.1:25495-91117 GCF_041472735.1 Vibrio sp. 10N.261.46.E11 | reverse complement strand
CCTTCATTTGAATGGTTTTTGTTGGCTTGCTAGCTTTTTAAAATCAGTATTATTAAGGCTAGCCATAGCGATTTTCTGTAAGAGTTCGACGGCCTCAATTAGATCATATTTTTCTTTAATTGGTTTTAGTTCACTTTCTTCTCAGCTTGCTTTGCTTTTTCTATCATAGGAGTGATTGTTGATCCTTGAACTAAGATTGAGAACACTACTACTGCATAGGTCATAACAAGGATTATCTCTTTAACATCTATTGCCTTATCTTCTATTACCCAAATGCCTGAAGGTATTGAAAGAGCCATTGCTAGAGCTAGACCACCACGCAAGCCACCCCAAGTTAGAATCTTAATCGACCATGGGTTGTAAGTTCTAAAGCGTTTAAATCCGATGTAAGACAAGAAAACACTCAAGTAGCGTGCACTCAATACTAGAGGGACTGCGAATGCCATTAAGATCCAGTCTTCTTGGTGGAATTTGAATAGCAGCATCGACATACCAATTAATAGGAATAATACGCCGTTTAAGAATTCATCTATTAATTCCCAGAAATGATCTAGGTGATCTTCACTCTCTTTTGAGAATCCGATAAAGCGAGTCCAGTTACCAATCATGATACCTGATACCACCATTGCTAATGGTCCTGATACATGTAGAACTTCAGCAAACGCATAACCAGCAGTTGGGATACCGATGGTCAATAGCAACTCCATCGAGTGGTCATCGGTGTTGCTGATTAGGTAATGGAATATTAAACCTAGAACAAAGCCATAGACGATACCACCTATAGCCTCTTGGACGAATAACATGGTCACGCTACCTACAGTCGGTGCTTCTGTACCGAACGCAATAGTAAATAGGGTAACGAAGATCACTAGGCCAAAACCATCGTTGAATAGAGATTCTCCCTCGATTTGAGTAGAGATTCGTCTGGGAGCATCGAGCTTCTTCACTATTGCTAATACAGCTATTGGATCGGTTGGAGATATTAGAGAACCAAACAGTAAGCAATAAATTAGGTCAAATTGAATACCGACAAATTGACAGAACCCATAAAGTACAAAGCCAATAAAGAAGGTTGAAAACAGTGTAGCACCAAGAGCGAGTACTGTTATTTCCCACTTCTGGTCTTTTAGGTTTGGTAATTTAATCCCCAAACCACCGGCAAAGAGCAAGAACCCCAAGATTCCCTTAAGTAAGAAATCTTCAAAGTTGATACTGGCAACGGTTTCTGAGGCGATGTCAGCCAATTGGAACCAATTGTTTTGTCCCGCAATGATAATCAATAGAGATAACATCATTGAGCCAGCTGTGATGGCGATGGTTGTCTGCATTTTACCAATTTTGGTATTCACGAAAGCAATAAGCATGGCTGCAGCGGACAAGAAGCATAAGGTGTAATAGACCGACATTGGGATTCCAACATGTAACAAAGTATGAATATGAATTTTCGTTGTCTCATGCTCAAATAGCAAACATTTTTTTGTCATGAGTCGGTAATCAATTTCCTTTTTTAGACGTCTAGACTCCTTTTTAATGTGTGATAGGATGGAGGGATAATTAAAGGAATGAGGTTGTACCGTGGGAAGTAATGTAAGGCAAAAGATTGACGCTCTGTTGAAGCAACGAATTTTACTGATTGATGGTGGCATGGGCACCATGATTCAGGATTATAAATTGGAAGAGCAAGACTATCGTGGTGAACGCTTTGCTGATTGGCACAGTGACTTAAAGGGCAACAATGACCTTTTAGTTCTTACACAGCCTAAGCTTATCAAAGATATCCATTCAGAATACTTGGAAGCTGGGGCTGACATCCTCGAAACCAATACCTTTAACGCTACAACCATCGCTATGGCCGACTATGATATGGAAAGCCTTAGTGAAGAAATTAACTTTTCTGCTGCCAAGCTTGCTCGTGAAGCGGCTGATGAATGGACCGCAAAGACCCCAGAAAAGCCTCGCTTCGTCGCGGGTGTATTAGGTCCAACTAACCGAACTTGTTCTATCTCGCCTGATGTAAACGATCCAGGTTATCGAAATGTTAGCTTTGACGAGTTAGTTGAAGCTTATTCTGAGTCGACTCGCGCGCTTATTAA
Organism: Vibrio sp. 10N.261.46.E11; assembly: GCF_041472735.1. NCBI lineage: Bacteria > Pseudomonadati > Pseudomonadota > Gammaproteobacteria > Vibrionales > Vibrionaceae > Vibrio > Vibrio sp. 10N.261.46.E11. The sequence goes on along the minus strand of NZ_JBFRQW010000050.1, from coordinate 89,024 downwards.
GGGCGGTTCAGACTTAATTCTTATCGAAACTATCTTCGATACGTTGAACGCGAAAGCGTGTGCTTTTGCGGTTGAATCCGTTTTCGAAGAAGTGGGCATTACTCTACCTGTTATGATCTCCGGTACCATTACTGATGCTTCAGGTCGTACGCTTTCAGGTCAGACGACAGAAGCATTCTACAACGCACTTCGTCATGTAAAACCTATCTCATTTGGATTGAACTGTGCATTAGGTCCTGATGAACTGCGAGAGTACGTTGGTGAGATGTCTCGCATCTCAGAATGTAACGTTTCCGCTCACCCTAATGCGGGCTTACCTAATGCATTTGGTGAGTATGACCTTTCTCCGGAAGATATGGCTGAACATGTTAAAGAGTGGGCTGAAAGTGGCTTCTTGAACCTAATTGGTGGGTGTTGTGGTACTACGCCAGAGCATATCCGTCAAATGGCTGTGGCCGTTGAAGGTGTAACGCCGCGTCAATTGCCAGACTTACCTGTTTCTTGTCGTCTTTCGGGACTAGAGCCACTGACGATAGCGAAAGAATCTTTGTTCGTGAATGTAGGTGAACGGACCAATGTTACCGGCTCTGCACGCTTTAAACGCCTTATCAAAGAAGAGCTCTACGACGAAGCCTTGAGTGTTGCTCGAGAGCAAGTTGAGAACGGTGCTCAAATTATCGATATCAATATGGATGAAGGGATGCTAGACGCTGAGGCGTGTATGGTTAAATTCCTTAATCTATGTGCTTCAGAACCAGAAATCTCGAAAGTGCCTGTTATGGTCGACTCTTCTAAGTGGGAAGTTATCGAAGCTGGTCTGAAATGTATTCAAGGCAAAGGTATCGTTAACTCAATCTCTCTAAAAGAAGGCAAAGAGAAGTTTGTTGAGCAAGCCAAATTAGTTCGTCGTTATGGTGCAGCTGTCATTGTGATGGCGTTCGATGAAGTCGGGCAGGCTGATACTCGAGAGCGTAAAGTCGAGATCTGTACCAATGCCTACAACATTCTTGTTGATGAAGTTGGCTTCCCACCTGAAGACATTATTTTTGACCCGAATATCTTCGCAGTTGCGACTGGTATTGATGAGCATAACAACTATGCGGTCGATTTCATTGAAGCAGTGGGAGATATCAAACGCGATCTCCCTCATGCGATGATCTCTGGTGGCGTGTCGAACGTGTCGTTCTCATTCCGTGGCAATAACTACGTTCGTGAGGCAATCCACGCAGTATTCCTATATCACTGTTTTAAAAATGGTATGGATATGGGCATCGTAAACGCCGGTCAGCTGGAAATTTACGATAATGTTCCAGAAGATCTGCGTGATGCTGTTGAAGATGTTGTACTAAACCGTCGTGATGATTCGACGGAACGTTTGCTTGAAATGGCGACCGAATACCTAGAGCGTGCTGTCGGTAAGGTTGAAGATAAATCTGCTCTAGAATGGAGAACTTGGCCTGTAGAGAAGCGCTTAGAGCACTCTTTGGTTAAAGGTATCACCGATTTTATCGTTGAAGATACCGAAGAAGCTCGCGTTAATGCCTCTCGCCCTATCGAGGTGATTGAAGGCCCTCTAATGGACGGCATGAACGTTGTCGGTGACCTATTTGGTGAAGGTAAGATGTTCTTACCACAGGTTGTAAAGTCTGCGCGTGTTATGAAACAGGCGGTTGCCCACCTAGAACCATTCATCAATGCATCCAAAGAAGTGGGCGCAACTAACGGTAAGATTCTATTAGCGACCGTTAAAGGTGACGTACACGATATCGGTAAGAATATCGTTGGCGTGGTTTTGCAATGTAACAACTACGAAATTATCGATCTCGGTGTAATGGTTTCTTGCGAAAAGATTCTGAAAGTCGCTAAAGAAGAGAACGTCGATATTATCGGTCTGTCTGGTTTGATCACGCCATCTCTTGATGAAATGGTACACGTTGCCAAAGAGATGGAAAGACAAGGTTTTAAGCTTCCTCTATTGATCGGCGGCGCAACTACATCTAAAGCGCACACTGCGGTCAAGATTGAACAAAATTATTCAGAACCTGTTGTATACGTAAATAATGCCTCGCGCGCTGTAGGTGTGTGTACTTCACTACTTTCTGATGAATTGAAGCCCGCTTTCGTTGAGAAGCTAGATATCGACTATGATCGCGTTCGAGACCAGCACAATCGTAAGAAGCCGCGCACTAAGCCTGTCACACTTGAAAGAGCTCGTGCCAATAAAGTCGCTATCGATTGGGATGCGTATACGCCACCGGCACCCGCTAAGCCGGGAGTTCACATCTTCAATGATTTTGATGTAGCTACTCTGCGTCAGTACATCGATTGGACTCCATTCTTTATGACATGGTCATTGGTTGGTAAGTACCCTGCGATCCTTGATCATGAAGAAGTGGGTGAAGAAGCAAAACGTTTATTCAAAGATGCCAATGATTTACTGGATCGCGTAGAGAAAGAGAAGCTGCTTGAAGCGCGTGGTATGTGTGCCATGTTCCCAGCGAACAGTGTTGGTGATGATATTGAAGTGTATACCGATGAGTCTCGTACTGAAGTTCTAAAGGTTCTACATAACCTTCGTCAACAAACCGAAAAGCCTAAAGGGTTTAACTATTGTCTGTCTGATTACATTGCGCCAAAAGAGAGCGGTAAAGCGGACTGGATTGGTGGTTTTGCGGTGACCGGCGGTATTGGTGAGCGAGAACTGGCTGATGAATACAAAGCGAAAGGTGATGACTACAACGCAATCATGATTCAAGCGGTTGCTGACCGATTGGCTGAAGCGTTCGCGGAGTATCTGCATAAAGAAGTGAGAAAGGACATTTGGGGTTACTCGCCAGATGAGGACTTGTCTAACGACGATTTGATTCGAGAGAAATACCAAGGTATCCGTCCTGCTCCTGGTTATCCTGCTTGTCCAGAGCACACAGAGAAAGGTACATTGTGGGAGTTGATGGACGTTGAGAAGGCCATCGATATGTCACTGACGTCTAGTTACGCGATGTGGCCAGGTGCTTCAGTATCAGGGATGTACTTCTCACACCCTGATGCTCGATACTTTGCGATAGCCCAGATTCAACAGGATCAAGTAGATAGCTATGCCGACCGTAAAGGCTGGGATATGTTGGAAGCTGAGAAGTGGTTAGGGCCAAATATCAACTAACTCTGGAATCAGTGAGTTGTTCGTAAAGCTAGAAAGAGAAAGGGTTGCTGAATCGCAACCCTTTTTGTATTTGTGATTTGGTTAACTCAACCCTATCTATTAATTGCCTTCTTATTCAAAAAGCTCTTGATGCAGTTTTTGAATTGCCAGTTTAGATACAGGTTCGTCCAACAAGAAGCACAGATTGTGTGGGCTTGCACCGTAGCAAATCATACGCAGGTTGAAGTCTTCAAGAGTGCCGAATACCTGCTTTGCATAGCCTTTGCTTTCGCTCATGTTGTTACCAATAAGCGCAACAAGGCATAGGTCGTGCTCAATATCGACAGAACACAGCTCTTCAAGCTCAAGACGAGCGGCTTCAGGTAACTCAGGAGCACCACCTGAAGTGTCTGTTTGATCCAGAGTGAGTGACACACTGATCTCTGAGGTGGTGATAAGATCGACCGAGATCTTATGTTTAGCAAGGATCTCGAATACCTTTGCCAAGAAGCCATAGGCATGAAACATGTTAGCGCTGCGGAGTGTAACCATAGTTTGGTTGCAGCGTAGGGCAAGCGCTCTAAATAGAGGGGAGCTTTCAACTTCTTGACGAATCCAAGTTCCACCGAGCTCTGGTGCTTTAGAAGAGCCGACAAATACTGGGATTTGGTGGCGCAGTGCAGGTACTAGAGTTGATGGGTGTAAGATCTTCGCACCAAAGTTTGCCATTTCCGATGCTTCACTAAAGCTGATCTCTGGGATAGGAGAAGCTTTAGGTGCAATACGAGGATCGGTAGTGTAGATCCCCGGAACATCCGTCCAAATTTCTAAGCCAATTGCTTGTACTGATTCGGCAATCAGTGCAGCCGAATAATCACTGCCCCCGCGACCTAAAGTCGTGGTGTTGCCTTCACTATCAGCGCCGATAAAACCTTGAGTAACGACAACTTGCTGTTGGCAAAGTGGCATAAGTTTCTCTTGCGCTAGAGCGGAAATATCTTTTAGTTGAGGTTCTGCTTTGCCGAAGTCATCATTAGTGCGCATCACTTCTCTGATATCAAAGCGAACTGCAGGTGTGCCTCGTTCACGAATGATCTGAGCCAAGATGTGTGTCGACATCAACTCGCCACATGCGACAAGGTGATCAGTCAGTTTGGTACTGGTTTGAAATGATGCCGCTTCTGCTGCGCTCGCAATGTCATCAAGAATGCTGTGAACTTCTTTTTCGATGCTGACTGAGTCTGCCAGTTGGCCAAGAATTGCGTTATGAATGTCCGCTAATTGAGCCATCAATTCCTGACGACGAGCTTTATCTTGAACGCCATTCGCAAGTTCAACGAGCAAATTGGTCACACCAGAACACGCAGAACTTATGACTAACTTGGTATTTGAGTTGTTTTCAATAATGGCAGCACAACGGCTCATTGCTTCAAAGTTGGCAACACTTGTACCACCAAACTTAGCGACATTAAAAGAACCAGCTACATTAGATGCACTCACGATATATCTCCCACGACTTCCTAAAATAAAATTACGGTTGGGTAATCCAACGTCCGATGTTTTTCGAAGAGAGTTTTAGAGCAAAAAGAGAGGAATTATTAGAATAGTAACCTCAGAAGCTCTTCACCATATAGAAATGGCGACAGTTGACGGGATTCAGCCCGCTCAACCGATAATAAAGGTCCTGCATCCTTTTATTATCTCGGCACTGCTCCCCATAAATGTTTTGTATTGGAAATGCGGTTCCACAAAACACCTGCCTGGGCAGTGCTCCTCTTCTGCTAGATAGCCATTTCATTGAACGCGTTTGCGCAAATAATGTCAATCACGTAACGTGAGATAATTGAAAAATAATTTTAACAATTATGTGACACTGGTTTGACCTCAATACTTATGGCTAATTGCTGAGGTAATCAATTTGCTTTAGGGTGGATTGTTGACAACATTAACGTAAGGTATGTACATGTCTAATTTAACACTCACTACTGCTATTGATAGTTTTTATCCGCCACACCGAACGTTAATGGGGCCGGGGCCTTCAGACATTTCTCCTCAAGTTTTACAGGCCTTAAGCCGCCCAACTATTGGTCACCTAGACCCGCTATTTATTACGATGATGGATGAGCTTAAACAGCTTCTCAAATACGCTTTTCAGACGGAAAACGAATTTACGATTGCTGTCTCTGCACCAGGCAGTGCAGGTATGGAAACCTGTTTTGTTAACCTGATTGAGCCTGGTGAAAAGGTGATTGTTTGTCGTAACGGTGTCTTCGGTGAGCGTATGCGAGAAAACGTGGTGCGCTGTGGTGGCGAAGCGATCCTTGTTGATGATGAGTGGGGCAAGCCCGTTTCAGTTGAAAAAGTAGAACAAGCACTATCGGACAACCCTGACGCTGTTGCGGTTGCTTTTGTGCATGCAGAGACATCAACCGGGGCGCTATCTGATGCTCAAGCTATCTCAGCTATCGCTCGTCAGTTTGATGCGTTAACGATTGTTGATGCAGTGACATCACTAGGTGGTGTGCCATTGCTGGTTGATGAGTGGCAGCTTGATGCGGTTTATTCTGGAAGCCAAAAGTGTTTGTCTTGTGTGCCGGGTCTATCTCCGGTGACTTTCTCTCAGCGTGCCGTTGATAAAATGAAATCGCGCCAGTCACCTGTGCAAAGTTGGTTCTTAGATCAAAGCCTAGTATTAGGTTATTGGAGCGGTGAAGGTAAGCGTAGTTATCACCATACTGCACCCGTAAATAGCCTCTATGCACTGCACGAGTCTCTCGTGCTATTGAAAAATGAAGGTCTAGATAATACTTGGTCTCGTCATCATGCGATGCATCAAGAGCTTAAAGATGGCGTAGAAGCACTAGGGTTAAAGTTTGTGGTTGATGAAGAGAGTCGCTTACCGCAGCTTAACGCACTTTATTTCCCTGAAGGAATTGATGAAGCTAAGATCAGAACGCAACTTTTAGAAGAGTATAATCTTGAAATTGGTGCAGGGCTGGGTTCTTTGGCTGGTAAGGCTTGGCGTATTGGTTTAATGGGTTATGGCGCTAGAAAAGAGAATGTCGCTTTGTGCTTAAAAGCGTTACAAGACGTTTTAAAATAACGCTAATAAATTGAAGTTTAAAAGAAAAGCGCACGAGAGAATGTGCGCTTTTTTGTGTCTAGGCTATAGGCTAAACGTCATTACAGCAAAATGACTCTAGATTCCTTGGCGTCATTTAGCTGAAGAAATGTTGTTTTCTGCTTCCGATATCTTCTTATACTGAACCTTGGAAAAGTCTCGATTTGGGAACAAGAAGCTCGCTTCACTGCGAATTTGTTCCGCCTTGCTGTGATCACCTAATCCTTGATACGCGAGAATCAGGTTACTGTAGAAAGTAGGCCTTGGCTTACTCTTTATGATCTCTAGCGACCAATCTATATAAGGTTGGATCAGGCTAGGATCGGCTTTGTAGAGGCCGATATTTAGATAGGTACTGTACACATCCCAATCATAGCGATCTTTCCAGACTACGGGGTTGGTTACTTGCTTAAGAATGTCTGGGTCTTTAGGCTTAGACAGCTCAAACTTAGTCAGGACATAGTTGGTATGCAGAGCGCTCAACATATAAAAACTGACCAAGATAGGTATTACTAAGCTCGATACTCGAAACAAGGTTTTACTGATGATACTGAACGGCTGTTGATAGTGTCGGGAAGAGCGTTGATCGACCCAGTAAATCAATATAATGAATGTTATCCAGTGAATCGCCGAGTGGTAAAAAGGATACTCAAGTTGAGAGTGCAAAAGGATTGGGATGAATAACGCGAGCAGGGCTAGACGCGTTCCCTTTGCAGAACTTGCTATGCGTGACATAACCAATATTGCAGCAATCAAGATTCCGATGATTGGTACTATGCCCCCTTCAACTCCCCAAAGCAGGAACTCATTGTGAGGGTGATCCATTGAAGGAAGGCCGGGATGATAGTTCGAGTTGAGTTGATGTTGGCGAGCCGTATACAAGGTGTACTCAGATTCAAATTTCCCGTAACCATAACCGGTAAATGGCTTTTCGATCATCATATCTAGAGCTTGTGGGAAGGTATAAGCTCGTGGGCTTTCTAGATTCACCTTCTTGCTAGCGATACTGTCTGTAGCACTGAGGTTAATAACCGTAAACGCAACAGCGATACCAGCCACTACTGATATACACCATCCGTAGAAGCGTTTCTTGGTCGAGAACTTGTATAGATAAGGCAGAATGCAGACAAACCCAATGACGGCAGCCAACCATCCGGTACGTGATACGATGATGATCAGCAGAGGTACGGTTAAGGCTGGTGTTAAATACAGTAGGAGTGACTCGCTGATCTTATGGTTATATTTAGCAGGCTGCCTTACCAAGAGATAAGCTGACAGCACAAAACCTGTAGCAAGAAAGCTTGCCATAACATTCGGTTGTTGGAATATCCCATATGGTCGGTTTGCAGCAGTGTTGTAGCCAAATAGGTTGCCAGGTTCTAATAGGAAATATTGCACATAGCCAAATAGTGCCTGTATGACAACAGCAAGCACAATGAACCACAAAATGCGCTGCTTGTGCTTATTGCTGAACTTAAATTGTTGCAGCACGACGAATAATGTAAAGCCCGCCCACAATCCAAGTAAGCGCCCTGATGCGGCTTGAGGAACTGCGTTGCTGTATAAAACCGGCAGTGTGAGTATGATGCAGCTTATCAACAAGCCAACGGTTAACTTTGAATATTTGAGTGTTCGGTTAGTGGCAAGCTGGTAGAAGCCAATCGCCAGCGTAAAGCTAAGAGCTAACCAAGTGGTTGGATTAAAGGATAAAGTGAGGCCAGAGCCTCCAGGGTTGGGCATGAAAAAATGCATGGCTAATAAGAATACAACAGCTAGAGAGGCAAGGAATGTCTTGTTAAGCGGAAGCTGAGTTCTCTGATTTTCTAGCTGGGTACCGCTAGTATGTATTGTTGCCATAAATCTCTAACCTTATAAAAACAGAGCTTGTTCCTTCTGAAACAAGCTCTGTTACTTTAACATTTTTCTGTCTGAACGCAGGGAGCTATTTTACACCTACTTCAAATTTAACATAGGCTTAAGGAAGCGAGCAGTGTGCGAACCTTCGACTAACGCCACATCTTCAGGAGTACCTTCTGCAACAATTTCACCGCCACCTTGGCCGCCTTCTGGGCCTAAATCTAAGATCCAGTCAGCCGTTTTAACTACGTCTAGGTTGTGCTCAATCACGACAACCGTATTGCCGTGATCACGTAATCTATGTAATACCGTTAATAGCTGCTGGATATCGTGGAAGTGAAGCCCTGTTGTTGGCTCGTCGAGAATGTATAGGGTTTTACCTGTATCTCGTTTCGATAGCTCACGTGCCAATTTAACACGTTGGGCTTCACCACCAGATAAGGTTGTCGCTGCTTGTCCGAGGCGAATGTAGGAAAGGCCAACATCCATTAAGGTTTGCAGCTTACGAGCAATTACTGGAACAGGGTTGAAGTACTCTCTTGCATCTTCCACTGTCATTTCTAGAACTTCGTCAATGGTTTTTCCTTTGTAGCGAACTTCTAGTGTTTCACGGTTATAGCGCTTGCCTTTACACACATCACACGGCACATACACATCCGGCAAGAAGTGCATCTCTACTTTGATTACGCCATCACCCTGACAAGCCTCACAACGACCACCACGAACGTTAAAGCTGAATCGACCTGGTTTATAACCACGAGCTCGTGACTCTTGTGTGCCTGCGAATAGTTCACGGATAGGAGTGAAGATTCCTGTATAGGTTGCAGGGTTCGATCTTGGTGTACGACCGATAGGGCTTTGATCTATGTCGATCACCTTATCAAAATGTTCTAATCCTTTAATCTTTTTGTGCTGTGCAGGAACAGCAGTCGTGGCCCCGTTTAATTGAGTGTGGGCGACTTTGAAGAAGGTGTCATTGATTAGTGTTGATTTACCTGAACCAGATACCCCAGTTATACAGCTGAATAAGCCAACTGGAATCGTCGCGGTCACATTCTTGAGGTTGTTCCCCGTCGCACCAACGATCTCTACAACCTTTTTCTTATCGATCGGCGTTCTCTCTTTTGGTACTGCAATTTCTTTTGCACCGCTTAGGTATTGTCCTGTCAAAGAGTTCGGGTTTTCGATGATGTCTTGCATGGTGCCTTCTGCAACCACGTGTCCACCATGCACGCCAGCGCCCGGACCGATATCGATAACATGGTCAGCACAACGGATAGCGTCTTCGTCATGTTCCACAACAAGCACCGTATTACCTAGATCTCTGAGGTGAACCAAAGTTTGCAGTAAACGTTCATTATCGCGCTGGTGGAGGCCAATCGATGGCTCATCCAAGACGTACATAACGCCAACCAAACCAGCACCGATTTGACTTGCTAGACGAATCCGTTGTGCCTCACCACCAGACAGAGTTTCAGCACTGCGTGATAGATTAAGGTAGTTCAAACCAACGTTGACTAGGAAATGTAGGCGGTCATTGATCTCTTTCATCACTTTATCAGCAATTTGTCCACGCTGACCGTCTAACTTCAATTCTTGGAAAAATTGCAGTGCGTCAGCAATACTGAGCTCAACGATTTCAGGCAGTGTTGTATCGCCGATAAATACATTTCGAGCTTCTAATCTTAGACGAGTACCATCGCAGCTTGAGCATGACTTCGTTGAGATGTATTTAGCAAGATCCTCTCGAACTGAGCTTGATTCCGTATCACGGTAACGGCGCTCTAGCGTATTTAAGATGCCTTCAAACGGATGACGCTTAACTCGAATATCTCCTCGGTCATTGATGTACTTGAATTCCACTTCAGTACGACCTGATCCTTTAAGAATGATCTCTTGAGTCTTTTTAGGCAGAGAATTAAGTGGCGCATACAAATCAAAACCATAATGTTCTGACAGCGATGTTAGCATCTGGAAATAGTAATAGTTCTTTTGATCCCAACCTTTGATCGCACCTTCTGCGATACTTAGGTTCTCATCCAAAATCACTCGGCTTGGGTCAAAATACTGCTGAACCCCAAGACCATCACAAGTACCGCATGCCCCAGCTGGGTTATTGAAAGAGAATAGGCGAGGCTCTAGTTCCTGCATGCTGTAGCCACACTTTGGACAAGCGAAGTTAGCAGAGAATACGATCTCTTCTTGGTCTGTTTCATCCATCCAACCGACGACAGCGATGCCGCCAGATAGCTCTAATGTGGTCTCGAATGACTCAGCTAAACGCTGTTGAAGATCAGGACGAACTTTGAATCTGTCTACCACAACTTCAATGGTATGCTTCTTATGAAGTTCAAGTGCTGGTGGATCGGATAGATCACAGGTTTCACCATCAATACGAGCTCGTATAAAACCTTGAGCCGCTAGGTTCTCAAGCGTTTTAACGTGCTCCCCTTTACGTTCTTTGACTATCGGAGCCAACAGCATCATCTTTGAACCAGCAGGCAGTTCTAAGACTTTATCGACCATTTGGCTGATGGTTTGTGCTGCAAGAGGGGTATTGTGATCAGGACAGCGCGGTTCACCGACACGAGCATAAAGCAGTCTTAGGTAATCATAGACCTCAGTGATGGTGCCAACAGTTGAACGAGGGTTGTGAGAAGTTGATTTCTGTTCGATGGAGATGGCTGGAGATAAACCTTCGATGTGGTCGACATCAGGCTTTTCCATGAGAGATAGAAATTGACGAGCATAGGCCGACAAAGACTCAACATAACGACGTTGACCTTCTGCGTAGAGGGTATCAAACGCAAGTGACGACTTTCCTGAACCTGATAATCCAGTGATAACCGTCAGCTTATCACGAGGTATGGTTAGGTTAATGTCTTTGAGGTTATGCGTACGAGCGCCTCTAATTTCTATTTTATCCATCTCAACAGACCATGTAATTTTAAGTGGCTAAAGTATTACATAGAGTGAGATTTGTGCAAAGTTTTACTGGATAAAAAAACAGTAAACAAAAAAGGGCGACTCTTTTGAGTCACCCTTGGAATCATTTAATGTGCTGTTAACCAACCGCTAATGGCTATTAATTAAATAGCTAAATAGCTAAATAGCTAAATAGTTAAACCGATCAATAGCTAAACAGTGGGTGAGCCAAAATTAGCGATTAAGCTTCTTTTGTTGTTGAGTGCTTACCTAGTTCGATTTGCTTTTGGTCTTTTTTGTATAGATTTTCAAAACAGTAGTTTGTTGCTTCGATATAACCTTCAACACTACCGCAATCAAAACGTTGGCCTTTAAATTTGTAAGCCAACACACAGCCTGCTTTTGCTTGTTTTAGCAATGCATCAGTGATTTGGATTTCGCCGCCTTTGCCTGGTTCAGTCTGCTCGATAAGCTCAAAGATATCTGGAGTCAGGATATAACGGCCAATGATCGCTAGGTTGCTTGGAGCAGTACCTGGTTCTGGTTTTTCTACCATGTCATCGACACGGAACAGATCATCTTTGATCATCTCGCCAGAGATAACACCGTATTTGTGAGTCTCTTCTTCAGGAACTTCTTGTACAGCCACAATTGAACAGCGGAATTGCTTGTATAAAGCAACCATTTGAGCCAGTACACCTTGCTGTTCGTTCACACAAAGGTCATCAGCAAGCACAACCGCGAACGGTTCATCACCCACAAGCTCACGCCCCGTCAAGATAGCATGACCTAGACCTTTCATTTCGCGTTGACGAATGTAGGTGAAGTTTGCTGCTTCAATCGTCTCACGAATATTGATTAGCAAGTCTTCTTTATTGGTACCGCTAATTTGGTGCTCAAGCTCGTAGTTCTTATCAAAGTGATCCATCAATGAGTGCTTACCACGGCCAGTAACAATACACATACCATCCATACCTGCTTCGATGGCTTCTTCAACGCCGTATTCAATCAGAGGTTTGTTCACAACAGGCATCATTTCTTTCGGCATTGACTTCGTTGCTGGTAGGAAGCGTGTACCGTAGCCAGCTGCCGGGAAAAGGCACTTTTTGATCATGATAAGACCCTTTATCTATAATAATTATTGATTCAACTGATTTGTTGATATTTCTGAGGGCAACTCTAGCATATGTTGTGTCGAAAATTCAGCAACAATACCTATGATTACTCGAGCTTCCCTCATAATTATTGTCAGATTAGAGGTGGAGCGGTTATGCAAGCAAGTTTTGGTTTGCCCATGCAATAGCTTGGACTCTATTTTTCACCGCTAACTTACGGAATATTTGATAGAGGTGGGATTTGACCGTGAATTCGCTAATGAAAAGGTCATCGGCTATTTGAGTATTTGATGATCCTGATTGAAGGCAGCGAATGACTTGGATTTCACGAATAGTTAAATCAACATTGGTTGGGGTCGTATTGGTATTGACCATATTACGATAATAAAATAGAAGCTGATTAGTCACCTTCCTTGGTAACCAATTATCACCATCGATCACTTCTTGAAGACCACGAGCAATCTTGTCCTTTTGATCTGTATTGTAAAACAGTCCTTTTAACACCCCGTAGGTCAGCAGCTCAGAGGTAGGAAGCTGTAGAGGAACATTGAATAAGATGATCTCATGATTCTTCCACATCACGGTCAGGTTAGGACAAATAGCCAGTAGCTGTTTTACCTCTTTGTAATCAACGAGCAGGATACGATTGCTCTGTTTCCTATCAACTAGCATCAATTCACCTGGTGTCATTTTGTAGAGAATTATGGATAAGTGTTTTTCTATCTCTTTAACATGTAGGTAGGTGTCGTTCGGGTCGATGCACAGAAAGTGTAAAGTGCGAGCGTATCGAGATTTTCTCATAGAAACGTCCTGTTTATATTTAATGAGATTTCACGTTGCCATGCACACTTTGACTTCTCTAGCGCTCTCATTATGAATTGCGTTGAATATCAATTCAAAAAGTAAATGAGTGGTTTGTAAGTGGAGAAAAAAGCAACATCGCTCTGAATATCATGATTTGTTACGTTTTTAATCTTTGTCGTGAGGAGAGAATAGGAATGCGATTTATCACTGAATAAAAGCATGCTATTCTTGTGCGCTAAAATTTCCAGAGACTATGAATTTAGACGGAGCAAATCATGGCTAGCCGTGGAGTTAACAAAGTTATATTAGTGGGTAACCTAGGTAATGACCCTGAAATTCGTTACATGCCAAATGGCGGCGCAGTAGCGAACATTACCATTGCAACGTCAGAGTCATGGCGTGATAAAGCAACTGGCGAACAGCGTGAAAAAACAGAATGGCACCGTGTTGCTCTGTTTGGAAAGCTGGCGGAAGTTGCTGGTGAGTACCTACGTAAAGGTTCTCAAGTTTACATTGAAGGTCAACTTCAAACTCGTAAATGGCAAGATCAAAGCGGTCAAGACCGCTACACTACAGAAGTTGTTGTTCAAGGCTTCAATGGTGTAATGCAAATGCTTGGCGGCCGTGCTCAAGGCGGTGCTCCTGCTCAAGGTGGTATGAGTAACAACCAACAGCAAGGTAGTTGGGGTCAGCCACAGCAGCCACAACAACAGCAGCAACAATACAGTGCGCCAGCTCAACAGCAGCCGAAAGCACCTCAACAAGCTCCTCAGCAGGCTCAACCTCAATATAATGAGCCGCCGATGGATTTTGATGATGACATCCCATTTTAAGCACTGTTTTTAATATATTATAAAAACAGTATTAAATTGGAAGAAGCCGCGTTCATCGCGGCTTTTTGTTACCTACAATTCTTAACGCTTTATTTACAACGTCAATTTATAGTATAAGTAGCAATACGGTATAATGTGAGTTGAAAAGGATTTCGTTATTCATGAGATATACCCCGACACTAAAATTGAGCACTCGATTGGTCGCATTTGTCACCGTGATAGTGATCAGTGCGATGTTCATTCTTTTTATTGGTGGCACACTCTCCTTTAAGCGTATTGGACAGGAATATTTAGACCATTATTTGGTTGGTATTGTCGACGTCGTAGATAAAGAGATGGAAGATCCAGATGCTGCGTATTCAATGCAACGTTGGATGCCTAAGATGTTGCAGGCAAGCAATATCGTTGAGATGAAGCTTTCAAACAAGACCGGTATCGTTTACAGATTTAAAGATACCTCCCCACAAATTGATCCAAATCGCCTCTATGAAAGAAGTTTCATTTTAGACCGAAATGAAGGCTATCAAATCGAATTTAAAGCACTCCCTCCTTATATTGGTTACAACTATTCGATTGAAGCTATGTGGTCGATTACTTTGGCGGTGGCATTGATCCTTTTCTGTTTGGCTCGTGGTGTTCGTTGGTTAAAAGAACAGTTAATGGGATCAGAGATTTTGGAAGAGCGAGGGAGAATGATCCTTGCTGGGCAGGTAGAGGCTCATTCAAAAGGGGACGAGCGAGAATGGCCATATACGGCAAGTGAAGCGCTTGATGTACTGATTGAAGAGTTGAAAGATGCACGCCAAGAGCGAAGTCGCTTTGATACTTTTATTCGCACCCATACTTTTCTAGATAAGCTCACTGGTACAGCCAACCGAGTACTATTTGATAACAAACTTGAATCGGCACTGCATGAAAGTGGCGCTCGTGGAGGCGTTTTACTGATACGTATCGACGAGTGGGAGCAAGTTCGAGATGCCAATGACAAGCAGATCACCGACGGATTTATTATTGAAGTTGGTGAAGTATTGTCGAATATTGTTCAGCGTTATCCCGACGTCATTTTTTCTCGCTATTACGAAGCAGACTTTGCCGTGTTTATTCCACATCAAGGAACAAAGGATATTGCGACGTTGGCAGCTCAATGTTTAAGGCAATTAGATAAATTGACTCCGCCGGACCCTTTGGAATCAGATAACTGGTGCCATATTGGCGTGACCATGTATACCGAAGGTGAACGTCATAGCCAAATTATGGATGAAACGGAAACCGCGTTAAAGAGCGCTCAGTTAGAGCGTATTAATAACTGGAGCCGTTACCCAAAAGAAAATAAAAGTGAGATAGACAGAGGCAGTGTTCGCTGGAGAACATTACTTGATAAAGCCCTGCTACCTGAAAATTTAGTAATCTTTGCTCAGCGGTGTTATCTTATGCCGGATTCAGGTCAAGCCAATGAATTGCATAAAGAAATATTTATTAGAATTCAAGATCCAGACAAAGGTTTATTGAAATCATCTCGCTTTATGTCTGCGGTAGAACAAGTCGGTTATCAAGCTCAAATGGATCAATCGGTTTTGAAGGTTTTGTTTAAGTCGCTGAAAGTATCAACACAGCCTGTCAATTATTCTGTGAACTTGAGTGTCACTCCGTTTGCAAATAAATCACATTTTAAATGGTTCAGAAGTGAGTTGTTACAGCTGTCTGCTCAGCATCGTTCTCAGCTTGCTTTTGAGTTTTCAGAAGGCCATCTAATTACTCACCTTGATTATATGCGACCAGTGGCGAAGATGTTACGAGGGTTAGGGTGTAAAGTGGTGGTTGGCCAAGCTGGGCGAACCATTGTTAGCACTCATTATATAAAGGATTTGAAGGTTAACTATATTAAGCTTCATCGAAGTTTGGTAAAGAAAATCGATCAAAGGCATGAAAACCAACTGTTTGTTCGAAGTCTGATTGGAGCATGCGGTGATTCTCCAACTGAAGTGATCGCGGTCGGAGTTGAGACAAAACAAGAAAAGAATACCTTGATAGAGTTAGGTATTAACGGTTATCAAGGGAGATATTTCGACGAAGAACAACAAATAATTCCCTTGCCTATTCTAGGGGAGAAGACAGTGAAAGCTGAATCCGTTGTAAAAGTCGGTCGAAGAAATCGATGGCGTAAGAGTAATAGTTAAGCATGAATTTTAAAGCGATTTTAGACAAAATAAAGCCAACGAATAATAACGGTAGTTCTCAAGTTGTCCTTTTGGGCAATGATACCGTTTATATTTCATCGGCTGAGTCAGAACCTCAAGTCACCAGTTTTCCTGTGGTTAACGGTGACTGGGAAAGTGCGCTGAAAAAATTGTTGAGCAGTGAGTCGCTTACTAGTGATAGCCTTCAACTAATTGTTTGTGCGAACTACTACCAAACTTATCAAATTGATAAACCGGACATTCCACAGAGTGAATGGTCGGTTGCACTGCCTTTTCTATTGAAAGATCTGATCTCTGAAAGGGTGGCTGATATTACAGCGAGTGCGGTAGCGCTACCGACCTCGAATAAGCTACAAGTGTATGTTTTTCCTAAAAAGCTATTGGACAAACTTGTAAGCATTACTAATTCAGCACAAGTTGAGCTTAAAGGTATTGCTCCCGAAGATGAAGTTTGGGGCTACAGTGCTGGTGAGCTCTCTAATTTCATTCTTTTACAACGCAGCCCCAACTCACATTTTAAGCTTGGTGCATTTGTTGAAAACACTGTTTGCTTCCAAAGAACAATCCGTAGTGTTGTCCCCCCCTTAACTGGTGCCGCATCAAGTGCATTACAGTTGGACGGCTTGGCTTTAGAGCTCCAACGATCGATTGATTACCTTTCTTCTCAAATTAAAGGCACCCAACTTCATCAGTTAAAAATCTGCTGTGATGAGGAAGATGAAGCTGAATTGCAGAGTGTGTTAAATAGCACATTGAGTTCGACCGTTTCTTTGCTTGTTGAAGGTGAACGCGAAAATTCAGAGAAATGGTTAGTTACGCTCGCGGCTGAAAAGAATATTTTTAACGTTAATCTCTACCCTGAGCACCTTAAGCCTAAAAAAGAGTATTTCACTCTAGTAAATGTGGTCATGGTTTGGGGGCTTGTGTGTACCTTGTTGCTTGGCAGTTATGGTGTCATGCAGTATCAAGCATTGAGTTTGGATGAAGAGCTAGCAGCTTTACAATATGACTTGAACCAGCTTAACCAAGAAGTGAACCAATTAAACAGTCAGTTAATTCAACATAAACCATCTCCGAATAAGGTAGCTGCGGTTGCTCGTCTCACTAGTGAGATACAAGCTAATAAAGAGGCGTTGAAGGCGGTCAGTCAATTCGATGAATCTCAGCAAGTCGGGTATTCTGGCATCATGAACTCCTTCGCTCAATTAGGCCGAAATGACATCTCGCTTTCGCACATATACATGACTCACGATACCTTAGAGCTTAATGGTTTTGCCCGTGATGCAAGTGTAGTTC
Organism: Vibrio sp. 10N.261.46.E11; assembly: GCF_041472735.1. Taxonomy (NCBI): domain Bacteria; kingdom Pseudomonadati; phylum Pseudomonadota; class Gammaproteobacteria; order Vibrionales; family Vibrionaceae; genus Vibrio; species Vibrio sp. 10N.261.46.E11. The sequence goes on along the minus strand of NZ_JBFRQW010000050.1, from coordinate 71,736 downwards.
CAAACTGGGTTGGTCAATTTAAGAATGAACTTAATTTAGTCGGACGCACCTTTGAAAAGATAAAGATAGGTCGTAATGAGCAAGATGTGGTGACGTTTGAGTTAAGTACTCATAGGGAGAGTGAATAATGCAACTGTGGAATCAGCTTAGCGATAAGTTTCTTGCGTTAAGCCTGAGAGAGAAATGGCTACTTTTCGTGTGTGGTCTAGTGGGCTTATCCATGCTTGTATTTACCTTATTGATTGAACCTGCCTATCTTGATGTACAAGAAAAGAATGTGAAGTCGATGAGCCTTACGCAGTCAAATCAGAAACAACAAGGTGAATTACTTGTTCTACAAGCCAAGTTGAACAAAGACCCAGATAAAGAAATTGATCTTGAGTTAAAAAAACTATTGGTTGAGAGTCAAGAGCTATCACTTGAGCTCGCTGAAATCGTTGATAGGTTGGTTACGCCTTCTCAAATGGCACAGTTATTAGAGAGCGTTCTTAATGCAGGTAATGGACTTAAGCTTGAGTCTTTAGAATCGTTACAACCAGAAGCTATTTCGGACAATCAAGAGAACAGTGACAATTCAAAGTACTTTCTCCATCCTGTTAGAATGGAGTTGACGGGTAGCTACTTCGATATTTCAATTTATCTTCAAGCACTTGAGTCACTTCCTGTGAGCTATTATTGGCGCACGTTTGAGTATTCAGTAGAAGAATATCCCAAAGCTCGACTTGTGTTCGAGGTTTACACCCTAGGTACCAGACAGGAGTTTATCGGTGGTTAGAACTCTAGTGTTATCTTTACTGTTTGGTAGTTCAGTGGTATGGGCAAAACAAGACCCAACTGCGCCATTAGGTTGGCTTTCGCCCCAACAGAAATCAGCATCAGCTAAAAAGGCGCCAGTTCAATATCGTTTACCGTCTCTAGAGAGCATTGTTTGCAAGGGCGATACACCTTGCTATGCGATTATGAATGGTCAGATTCTCGAACAAGGAGAAACGATCAGAGGGTACCGAGTTAAGAACATAGATCCAGAGTACGTCACTCTGCAGAGAAGCTCTAAGCAGTGGAAATTAGAGATGTTCTCTTTAGATGTTAAGAATAATTAAGGTTAGAGTGAAGACATGCGTAAACTTGTAGTAGCAATTCTAGTGTCATCTTTAGTCGGCTGTTCGATGGGGCATAGAGACCCTGTTGAGATAAAAGAGTCTTTAAACGAATCTATTAATGAAGCGAATAGCAAAGCACTTCATAACTTACCTTCGTCAGTGCAAGATGACCTTATGCCTCAGCTAAGTTCGGACTCTATGTCTTCGAACATGGAAACGGTTAAGCGCTTTCGTATTCAGGCAAAAGACGTTGAAGCGAGAACCTTTTTTGCAAGCCTAGTGAAAGGTACAGAGTACAGTGCCGCGATTCATCCAAGCGTTGCTGGGAAACTCACTCTAAATCTAACAGACGTGACGTTAGATGAAGTGTTGGCTGTTGCTCAGGATATGTATGGATACGATATTGAAAAGCGCGGCAAAGTGATTCAAATTTACCCTGCTGGCTTGCGTACGGTGACGATTCCTGTGGATTACTTGCAAGTAAAGCGCTCTGGTCGCTCTTTGACAACGATTACCACAGGAACAATTACAAATTCAGACTCTAAGCCATCGGGTTCTTCTAATTCTAGCTCCAAGTCTGATTCGTCCAATTCATCTGATTCGTCGAGCTCTACATCGAACGGCGGTACGGAGATTGAAACGATATCTGAAAGTGATTTTTGGCCGCAGCTTGAAGTAGCTGTCGCCCACTTAATTGGTTCTGGTGATGGGCAAAGTGTAGTCGTTACGCCGCAAGCTAGTGTGATTACGGTGCGAGCTTACCCGGATGAAATTCGTGAGGTTCGTGAGTTCCTTGGTATTTCTCAGAAACGCCTGCAGCGCCAAGTTATCTTGGAAGCCAAGATCATGGAAGTGACGCTCAGTGATGGCTATCAGCAGGGTATTAACTGGACCAAGATGTTTTCGTCGAACGGAACTAACTACACGGTCGGTATGGGCTCAATTGTTAAAAATGCGGCTGGTACGATCATCCCTGGTACATTACCAGGCATGGATCCAATCGGTGCGGCTTTAGGTGGTCAATCTAATCTTGTTGTTTCTGGAGGTAGTTTTGAAGCCGTCTTGAGTTTCATGGACACACAGGGTGATTTGAATGTGTTATCTAGCCCAAGAGTGACAGCCGCTAATAATCAGAAAGCGGTTATTAAAGTGGGTACTGACCAATACTACGTGACTGAATTATCAAGTTCAGTGGGGAGTGGGGATAACGCGAATGTGGCCCCTGAAGTTGAGTTAACCCCATTCTTCTCTGGTATTTCGTTGGATGTGACGCCGCAGATCGATGATAAAGGTAATGTATTTTTACATGTTCACCCTGCCGTTATTGAGGTGGAAGAGGAAGTGAAAGAGCTCAACCTAGGCTCAACAACAGGCATTGTGAAGCTGCCTTTGGCAAAAAGTTCGATTCGTGAGTCGGACTCAGTGATTCGAGCACAGGATGGTGATGTTGTTGTTATTGGTGGATTGATGAAATCAAATACCAGTGACATGACCTCAAAAGTTCCATTTCTAGGTGATATTCCAGCGTTAGGCCATTTATTCCGCAATACCAGTCAGCTGACTCAAAAAACAGAGTTGGTGATTCTACTGAAACCAACGATTGTGGGTGTGAACACTTGGCAAACTGAGTTGGAGCGTTCTCGTGACCTTCTTCAGCAATGGTTCCCTGATGAAGAATAATTGCTCATCGTCTCAATGTAGATTGGTCGTCATTGACTAAGCTGGATCATCTTATGTATCAAGCTCATTTTGGTTTTGAACAGTTACCGTTTACCTTAACGCCGAATACCGATTTCTTTTATGGTTTAGTGCCTCACTTTGAAGCAATTCAAACGGTAATGTTGGCGTTAGAAATGGGTGAGGGCGTGATAAAAGTGACCGGAGAGGTAGGCACCGGAAAAACCATGGTGTGCCGGATGTTAGTCAATCAGCTCAACGATAGTGCCGCCCTTATTTACTTGCCAAACCCGGTGCTCTCCGGCGCGGATTTACGCCAAGCTGTGGCTAAAGAGCTTGGTTTGACTATCGATAACGAAGCCACCTTAGTTGATAACATTCAACATAAACTTATTGAGTTACATAACTCAGGTTTAAGAGTTGTGGCGATTCTCGATGAGGCTCAAGCGTTGTCGGATGAAGCTCTCGAAACATTAAGGTTGTTCGGTAACCTTGAAACTGAAGATAAAAAACTGCTGCAGATTGTTTTACTAGGTCAGCCTGAATTGGATGCTCGATTAGAGGCTTACCACTTACGGCAGTTTCGCCAAAGAATCACGTTTAGCTCAACACTGAGGCCACTGACTCTCGATGAGACTGTGGCTTATATTGATAATCGGATCGTTAAATCTGGTGGTAACACCGAGTTGTTTAGCTTGAATCAAAAAAAAGCCATTTGTCGCTCGTCGTTAGGCATTCCAAGATTGATAAATCAACTGTGTCATAAAGCTCTTTTGCTTTCGTTTAGTGAAGATAAGAGAAGTGTCGATAATCAGCACCTGTTTTCAGCTATGCATGAAACATACGATGTATGTAAGCCTAAATTTAAAACGCCAATACTGTGGGGTTGGAATTAATTATGAGCGTCATTAACAGCGCCTTGTCTGAATTGGCAAAGAAAAAATCAGCGACTTCAATTGAAGCTGCTGTAGTTCCTAAGGTTAAAACGCGTTCTCCATTGGTTTGGGTAGTCGCAGGTTTTACACTGAGCTTAGCCATGGGGGGCTGGGCGATATCGCAAGGCCCTGCTGTCGATAACTCAATATCAACTCGAGATAGACAAGTTTCTGTTATTGATAGTTCTGAAGGTATGTCTGAAGCTGCCTTGACTCAACCTGTGTCCTCGCCGACTAAGAAGTTAGTGACGCTAGATTCAGCGAACCTTTCGGCCCACAACACGACAATACTAAAAAGTGCTCAAGCTAGATCTGATTCAGTTATTGCATCAACTGAATCAGTTACAAAGCCTAAAGTAAACCCTGAATCTCAAGCCATACCTAAATCTCAAAGCGCACCTAAAGCTCAAAGTATACCTAAAGAAAAAGTAGCAAAGCCAATGCTTGTTGCTAGCGTGGCTAAAAAAGATCTCACACCAGTATCTAATCAGCCTGAAACGTCTGGCGATTCAGAAAACAGTGGAATGTTGATTGAGCAGGTGGAATTGACGCCTGAGCAGTTATCAGTGAATGCACAAGGGCGAGCTCAAAAAGCACTGGATGCCAACGACCTTTCTGGTGCGTTGAAAGGTTATAACGAAGCGCTCCGTTATGATCCAAGAAATGAAGATGTCCGTCAGAAACTAGCCATTCTCTATTTTGGTAAAGGTGATACTCGCAAAGCGTATGAGCTATTTCAGTCGGGTATCAAACTCAATATCAACGGTGAAAAACTGCGCCTAGGTTTATCGAAGCTACTTGTGAAAGCCAATCAAGCGGAAGCTGCTTTGAGTCCATTAATACACTTACCGCCTAGTCCAACTCAAGATTACTTAGCAATGCGTGCTGCATTAAGTCAAAAGTCTCAACAAGAAGGTATTGCGTTAGAGAGCTACCAAAAATTGACTGAGGTCGATTCAGAGAATGCTCGCTGGTGGTTAGGTTTAGCAATTCAGCAAGAACGTCAGCTTGATTTCATGGCTGCAAAGCAATCATACCAAGGAGCATTGGTTAGAGTTGGGATCTCATCTCAGTCGCAAGGCTTTGTTCGTGACCGTTTAAAGATAATCAATGCTTTAGAGGAGAGTAGCGATGCAAATTAGATTAAGAAAAAGGCTCGGTGATTTGCTCGTAGAAGAGGGTATCATTACTGAAGATCAAGTTGAACAAGCTCTGGCCGCTCAAAAAAGGACAGGCCGTAAGCTTGGTGATGCACTGATCGAGCTTGGCTTTTTATCAGAGCAGCAAATGCTCAGTTTCTTGTCGCAACAGCTTGCTATTCCTCTTATTGATATTAGCCGAGCTAATGTTGACGTCGAAGCTGTACAGCTTTTACCTGAGGTTCATGCTCGCCGCCTTCGTGCTTTGGTCATTGGGCGTCAAGGTGACACATTACGTGTTGCAATGAGTGATCCAGCCGATCTGTTTGCCCAAGAATCATTGCTTAGCCAATTAGGCGACTACGCACTCGAATTTGTCGTCGCCCAAGAGAGGCAATTAGTTGATGGCTTTGATCGCTATTATCGAAGAACCAAAGAGATTGCCTCATTTGCTGAGCAGCTTCATGCTGAGCATAAAGTTAATGAAGCCTTTGATTTTGATATCGCTGAAGAAGACAGCGACGAAGTTACGGTCGTTAAGCTAGTAAACTCGCTGTTTGAAGATGCTATTCAAGTTGGTGCGTCTGATATTCATATTGAACCAGATTCAAACGTATTACGTTTGCGTCAGCGTATTGATGGTGTTCTGCATGAAACGTTGTTGAATGAAGTGAATATTGCTTCTGCATTGGTTTTGCGTTTGAAGCTGATGGCTAACCTCGACATTTCAGAGAAACGACTGCCTCAAGATGGTCGCTTTAATATTCGCGTTAAAGGTCAATCGGTCGATATTCGTATGTCGACTATGCCAGTACAGCACGGTGAGTCAGTGGTTATGCGTTTGCTTAATCAATCGGCTGGTCTACGTAAATTGGAGTTGTCAGGCATTCCGAGTGATTTGCTCGTTCGTCTTCGTCATCAATTACGCCGCCCACATGGCATGATCCTCGTCACCGGGCCTACGGGCTCAGGTAAAACAACCACTCTATACGGTGCGTTAAGTGAATTAAACGAACCGGGTAAAAAGATCATTACCGCTGAAGACCCTGTAGAATACCGTCTTCCTCGTGTGAATCAGGTTCAGGTAAACCCTAAGATTAATCTCAACTTCTCAACGATTTTGAGAACCTTCCTACGTCAGGACCCGGATATCATTCTTATTGGTGAGATGCGAGATCACGAAACCGTTGAAATTGGTTTGAGAGCGGCACTTACCGGTCACTTAGTGTTAAGTACTCTGCATACCAACGATGCAGTAGATAGCGCATTGCGTATGATGGACATGGGGGCTCCGGGTTATCTGGTAGCAAGTGCTGTTCGAGCCGTGGTCGCGCAGCGGTTAGTTCGTAAGGTATGTACTGATTGCAAGGTTGATGATGAGCTGGATGAAGCGCGTAAGCAATGGTTGAGTGTCCGTTTCCCAAACCAGCTAGGTACGCCATTTATGAAAGGACGTGGTTGTCAAAATTGTAATTTGACTGGCTACAGTGGGCGTATTGGTGTGTTTGAAATGTTGGAGCTCGATCAACCTATGATGGATGCGCTTAGAGCCAATGATGCCGTTGGTTTTGCTCAAACGGCAAGGCAGTCTGAAAACTACAAACCGCTGTTAGCTTCTGCGATGGAATTGGCCATGCAGGGTGTTGTGAGTTTTGATGAGGTAATGAATCTTGGCGAAGGCGATGCTTCTGGTGCCACTGATCCAATTTATCTGTAGGGGTAGAGTGATATGCCAACTTATCGTTATGTAGGTCGCAGTTCTGATGGCAGTCAAGTGACAGGTCAGTTGGATGCGAATAACGAAGATCTTGCTGCTGACAGCTTGATGAGTAAAGGGATCATTCCAACTTCGATTAAACTTGGAAAAAGTGGCGGTTCAATCCTGGATATGGATGTATCTAGCCTGTTCTCTCCGAATGTGCCTTTAGAGGTATTGGTTCTGTTTTGTCGACAGCTATATAGTTTAACTAAGGCGGGCGTTCCGCTATTAAGATCGATGAAAGGGTTAACTCAACATTGTGAAAATAAGCAACTGAAAGTAGCACTTGAAGAAGTGGTCGCTGAACTTACAAATGGTCGTGGGTTAGCGGCATCGATGCAAATGCACCCTAAGGTATTTAGTTCATTGTTTGTATCGATGATCAGTGTTGGTGAAAATACCGGTCGTTTAGACCAGGCATTGTTACAACTGGCTGGATACTACGAACAAGAGGTTGAAACTCGAAAGCGAATCAAAACGGCAATGCGTTACCCAACGTTCGTAATTACTTTTATTACCATCGCTATGTTTGTCTTGAATATATTCGTGATTCCTCAGTTTTCGAGTATGTTCGCGCGTTTTGGCGTCGACTTGCCGCTACCAACCCGTATCTTAATGGGGATGTCTGAGTTCTTTGTTAATTACTGGGGGTTAATGCTCGGAGTAATCTTTGGTCTTGTTTTTGCTTTTAAAGCATGGGTTAAGACTGATAAGGGGTGGGAGAAGTGGGATCAGCTGCGTTTAAAAATGCCAGTGATTGGTGGGGTGGTCAATCGAGCTCTATTGTCGCGCTTCTCACGTACTTTTGCTTTGATGCTAAAAGCAGGTGTACCGCTTAACCAATCGTTATCGCTATCGGCTGAAGCTTTGGACAATCGTTTTTTAGAACTTCGTGTTCAAGGTATGAAATCGGCAATAGAAGCGGGAAGTACCGTTTCTTCTACCGCGATTAACAGCGAAATTTTCACACCACTCGTGATACAAATGATTTCTGTGGGTGAAGAAACGGGTCGTATTGATGAATTGTTGCTCGAAGTCGCGGATTTTTACGACCGAGAGGTGGATTACGATCTAAAAACGTTAACCGCTAGAATTGAACCTATTCTGTTGACCATCGTTGCGGGAATGGTGCTGGTTTTAGCTCTGGGTATTTTCTTGCCAATGTGGGGAATGCTGGATGCAATCAAAGGTTAGAGGATGCTGAATAACCTACAGCGATCTCGTTTTGTTATTTGGGTTGCGGTTATTCTTTTTCTCGTTATGGGACTGCTTTCTGTATGGAAAACAGTAGAAGAAGAAGCAACGAACACGGCATTAATCGTGGCGAGTAAGCGAATTCTTGAGCAAGCGAATTTATTCAAGCAGCAGTATTTATTATTTGGTGTAGAGCAAATAAATGATGCGAAACCTGCAAAGATTTACAGCAGAACGGGATGGGTTATGCCAATTCAAGACTCGGCTCGAAATTGCGGTTATTGGTTGGAGCAATTATATCCTAAGGGGCGTATTTTAGGTCTCAGATCTCCAAATATTGAAGACAAAAGTGATAACATGCACTTTCATTGCCGTTATCATTATAGTGATAAGTATCAGATAGATATATTACTTAAAAAAGAAAGATTTAGTGTCAAAGTCAATATATTGGCCTTGTGAACGTATTGACGCTGTTTTTATGGTTTTATGCATGGTCAAATGTATAATGCGCATTAGCAATTAGATGAGTAGGTAGAAAGTGCTTAAAAATCAAAAGGGTTTCTCCCTAGTCGAGTTAGTCATAGTAATTGTTGTTGTGGGTTTATTAGCTGTTGCAGCTTTACCCCGTTTCTTGGATGTGACAGACGAAGCCAAGAAAGCCAGTATTGAAGGTGTCGCGGGTGGTTTTGCGACAGGTGTACTTTCAGCAAGAGCGCAATGGGAAGCAGAAGCTCGTCCATCAGAAAGAATTGGTGTTGAAACATACAATACTGTAAATTACGATGGTGTTGATTTTTGGCTAACCAGATCAACAAGTAGCAATGGACGGACTAATTTTAGAGACGGCTACCCATGGTCTATCAACACAAATTCAGCTTCAGCTCCGTCTAATGATGTGACTGATGCTTCGTGTGTCGATTTAATGGAAAATCTACTTCAGAACCCACCTAAAGTTGGAACATTAACCAATGTGGCTAATGGTTCGAATTACAAATATTCAGCGCAAGCGGATAATAGCAATGACTACTGCACTTACATTCAATTGGAAGGTGGTACTCAGCATCAATTCGTTTACGAGATTAGAACTGGTCGTGTGACCGTAACACTGCAGTAAACCTGCGTCTAAATACACATAGAGAGAAAAAACTATGAAAAAACAAAGCGGTTTCACCCTAATAGAACTAGTGGTGGTAATTGTTATTCTAGGTATTCTTGCAGTTACTGCAGCACCTCGTTTCTTAAACTTACAAGGTGATGCGCGTCAATCTGCACTGCAAGGCCTGCGTGGCGCAATGGCAGGAGCGACCGGAATCGTTTACGGCCGAGCTGCAATTGATGGTATTGAATTGCGTGCAAAAACAGCCGATGCGGCAACGACACCTCGAACAACAGATAATATTGCAACTAACTTTGGTTACCCGACCTCTGCTGATATTGGTGTTCGCAATAGTGGTATTGAAGATGCTGTTGAGGGGTTACCTGGCGGAGATTGGGTTGCGGTTAATATAACAACAACACCAACAGACCCTACATTTGATGTTGTTGCGTACTCTTTTGTAGGTACTGATGCTAATGCTGCGACGAATGGTTTCGCTTACAACTTCACAACAGAAGCTGGTACGGGTTGCTTTGTTTTGTACGCTGAGGCGAATGATGCAACGACTCCTGCGTTCACTGTTGCAGTTACCAACGGTTGTTAATTAATAGTTATCTTAAAGGCCAGCATTGCTGGCCTTTTTTCTATCTGAAATTCAGCTAAGCAACAAAGACAACCTCCCTTCCCTGAGTTACACTTAATCTTCAAATTATCAAATATTTAGCGGATTGGATTTCGGTGAATCAATTCAATAGAACATATAGGAAAAATGGGCTTCAGCAACTAGGCTTCACTTTAGTCGAGTTAATCATTGTGATCTTGTTGATTGCGATTGTCTCTGCCTACGCTGCTAGCCGTCTATCCGGAAGGGATAGCTTTTCTGCCTTTGCTGCTCAAGAGCAAGTGATTTCTGTTGTTCGTCAGGTTCAAGTCAATCGCATGCAATCCAATGTTGATCTAGGGGCGGTCGTTGGAGATAGCAATTTCATTCTCGCTATCGTTGGCAATTGTATCGGCTCCGAAGTGAGCTGTACTGCGCGAAGCCAAGCCCGCAGTGATTGGGTCATGCTCAATGGGGTCACCTTAACGGCGGCATCCAATACCACTCCAGCCATTCCTCTATCTGAGGTTAACTTTGATTTACTGGGTAACCCGACGACAGGTGAAACACCTGCCGGGGTGGAAGTGAACATCGCGGCTGGTGTGGCAATAACAATTTCTTCAAACGTGAATACCTGCCGTGTGGAGATTAATGCACAAGGTTACGTCGATGCTGGAGTGTGCTCATGAACGCTGCTTATCAGTTGCCTGCAAAACAGCGCGGTTTCACATTAATTGAGAGTGTGATTGTAATTGTGGTTATGGGGCTCGCCATGATGACCATCATAAACTTTTTAGCGCCTCAGATTAGCCGCTCTGGCGACCCTCACTATCAAACTCGTTCAGCCGCGTTAGGGCAAAGTGTTATGTCGATAATTCTTGCTCGAGGGTTCGATCAGAATAGCGATTTTGACGGCGGGGAACTTAGGTGCGGTGAGGGGGCGTCTGGCACTAATTGTACTGCTGAAGCGATATTTGGCCCAGAAGAGACTGATATAGCTCTATACAATGATGTCGATGACTATGATGGGTGTTGGGAGCCTGGTGCAGCTAACGGGTGTCAAGACCTTAACTTATTATTGGGCGAGAATGGTGCTACAACTTACAGCAACTACCGACTAGATATTGATGTGACGTACCAAACTGTTGATCGACTCAAAAGAATAAACCTTAGGATTACAGCCTTAAATCAGCCTCCTATTGTGCTCGATGCCTATCGAGGTAATTACTAATGAGAAGGCAAGGTTTCACTCTTATTGAAATGATTATCACCATGATTGTTGGTAGTATTTTAGTAGTAGGTATTGCTGGTTTTGTTGAATTGGGTGCGCGTGGCTATGCGGACACCGTAGATAGGCAGCGTTTACAAACTCAAGCAAAGTTTGTGATAGAAAAAATCACCCGTGAAGTACGTCATGCTGTACCGAATATGTTCAGTCAGAATGCTGTTGTTACGGGAGCGAGCTGTATCTCTTTTTTCCCTATAGTGACTTCCGGAATTTACGCTATATCGGGCGATGATATTCAATTTGTCACAGGTAATAATGCACTAACGGCTGCTGTTCTAGCCCCGTTATCTCTAGTGATAAATCCTACAGAAGCGACACCGACCAATAATGATTTCCCCTTGACCGCTGTAACTGCAACGAATAATACGTTCTTGCTTGCTAATGAGTCTTTAAATCTTGTGGGTAATTCGGTTTCAAATCGACACTATATTTACAATCCTAATGGCCGCGTCACCTATTGCATTGTGAATGGCCGAGTATGGAGAAGTGAAGGTAATGGCGCGCTAATCCCAATTTCGGATACGGGAGTGACTGGGACTTTAGGCTACCAGCCTGCAAGTGTTCAGCGCAATGGTGTCGTCCATCTAGAATTTGAATTTAGAAACCAAGTCGGGGATGAGCTTACTAATTTCCAACAAGACATACAGGTGATCAATGTTCCTTAAAAAAAAACAAGTCGGGAGTCTGTATATTGTCGTCATCTTTGTCTTGGTGGTGATGGGTTTTCTTGCAACCACCTTAAGCCGCATAGAGTGGTCTAATAATGACGCGCATACAAAAGATGTGATTGGTACTCAAGCCCACCTTCTAGCTCATTCCGCAATAGAGCAAGCTTTAGTGCAGATATATCCACCTAGAGCCAACACAACGGTTCCATTTGATGTGGCTGCAGAGTGTACAAACTTGGACGCATCCACTATGAACTTCGCAACTACAATTACATGTGCAGATGTTCAAATAACGTGCTCACAAACAGGCGGTCAACTGGTCGATAATTCTCAGTTATATACAGTAAGAGCGGTCGCAACATGCGGAACGGGTGTGGATTTAATGCAACGTAGTCAAGATGTGTGGGTGAGGGAGTAATATAAATGCGCCTACTTAGTAGAATTAGCGTCGTACTTTTTATTCTTTTCAGTGTACTTTTTCAAACCAAGGCATTGGCGAATCAATGTTTAACGAAAGGAACAGAAGTAGATGCTCGAAATGGGTTTTGCTTTACTTTTCAAATGGATTCAGATGGAAGCAACCGTGTTCGTTTGGAGGGGAGTTACTATTTCCCTATTTGGACCGATGATACTTCTTACCGAGGCTATGGCTCTAATATTTATGAAAGAGACTACGTAGCAGAAAGAAAGCAAAGAACTTTCCAAGTTAAATTTACACGAACTTCTAACCTTAATGCTTATCATATCAAAGGTATGATTACTTACTCTGTCGATGGTGTAACTAAAGGCTCGCCTATCGCGATTAGCTTAACTCAGAAAACAGGTGTTAATAAATGGAATCCTAAACTGAGATTAAATGTAATCGGCAGGCAATTTAATGATCGTAATAAGTACTGTATTAGTAGTGGTAACTGTGGAGCATTACCTGCTCCACCCGTAACAAAATTTGATGACGCTCGCTTTGAGTTTGGTCGCTTAAATTCTGCCGACTGTAAATCTGCCGATTGTACTATCACATTTAATAAAACCTACAGAACCACTCCGTTGGTGTTTCTGATGCCAACGATTGATCCTGTCAATCCCGATAGTGATGCGCCTGCGACGCTTTCTATAAAAAACATCAGTTCAACACAAGCGACATTCCATCAAGAAGTAGCCCCTCAAGACTCGAGTTACAACCTTGCTTCTAAACCAATGTCCTCGATTAGTTACCTTGTTGTTGAACCGGGTACCATAACATTTAGTGATGGACATAAGGCAATAGCGGGTTATCTCGACACTAAGGCGTATCAAGCACATGATAAAAGAAGTAGCCCGAAATGGGAGTTGGTCCCTTATTCAAGGTTTAGCTCTCATAGAATAGATGGTGATGACCCTGTTGTATTTGCTCAGGTTAATAGCCCGACAAGCCGCTGGCTAACAGCCGGTGTTGATGAGGTAAATGAAACGAATGCTAAATTCTATTTAGAGTTAACTCGTGTGGATACAAACAACCCACCTTTCCAAACTGAAAAAATAGCATTTTTGGTTTCAGATGAGCACGATGGAACATCAAATGGAATTAAATACGAATTTGGTCGAATCTCTCTCGATGATGATAGTGGCTCATCTACGCCGCTTCTTAAATCTTGTAATGATATGCATGATCTTGAAAATGAATATCAGTCATTACCCGGAATTGTAGCGAGTAAAATTACACGTAAAGGAGGACATGGGGGGTGGTTAAGGCTTTGTAGCGTGAAACGTGATGGGGATGATGACTATCAAGTAGGGCTTGTTGTTGATGAAGACCTGTCTTTGAGTGGTTCAAAGGGATGGCGGTCTCATACTGACGAAAAGATCGGATACTTTGCTTTTCAAGTGAATAAGCTCCCAAAGTTTAGGAAAGACTACTGTTCGGCTTTTCCTTCTGCAGTTCAAGGTTGGAAAAACCCGTCAGGTAGCAGGATTGAGATGTCGAACAACTCTAAAATTACCAATGCTCTACTTGAAGGGGGGCAAAGAAAAGTTGGCTTTGGCTCTGCTCTGTTTAGTAATGCTGCGAAATGTGATGGTATATCGTGTACTAACGATCCTGCGAAGCAAATCGTGCAATCTAAACTCGATGACTTTCTGATAACAAATTCAGGGAGTGATATCTGGAACACCACAAAAACGTTAACCCCATTCTCGCAAAAGAGTTTATCAATTGGTCAGTCAACTGTGACGCTGACTGCAGGGAGTTATTATTTTAATTCTTTAGATATCAACAACAGTTCTTCTTTGAATATTCAAGGTAAGGTGATTATTCATACTCGATATTTTAGTTTATCCAATAATTCAAGAATTAATAATTCAGGTAATGCTGATAACCTTGTCATTGTAGGCTATGACCCTACTAAAGGTTCATCTGGAGAAGTCTGCCCTGCTTACGGCTGCAAAATGGATTTGTCGAGTCAATCACAGGTAAAAGCTCTGATTTACAGCGAAGGGGAAGTCCTTTTATCGAATAGTTCTCATGTGTATGGATCCGTCACTGCTCGTAAGCTTCATATGAGTGGAACATCTCAAATTACTGGGGAAAGCCAATGTTTTTCTGAGCCAGAGCTGGTTATTACTCCTGGCTCTAGCTCGGGGCTAGCTTGCGCTGGTATCCCTATAAACTTTAAGTTGGTCGATAAAATAACCAAGCAACCTGTTAATAATTATACAGGTACTCTTGATGTGACTATTCCAAATAATAGTTCGGGTGATGCATGTTGGTTAAATTCTGATAACTCCTGCTCTACTTCATTGACTCATGATTTCGTTGCTGGGCAGACGGCAACTTACACTAAATCACTGTCAAGTATTGGTCTGTCTCCGGTTTCAATTTCTGCTTCGATTCGAGGAAAAAGTAACATAAGTGCAACAGGTGGACCTTATCAATTTGTACCTTATGGATTTAAAATTGAAGACAAACAAAGAGTTGATGGAGGAAAGGGGCAGGTTGCTTACCGAAACTTTGAGACCGAGGTTACTGCAGTAGCATCAGGAGCGGCTAACCCAAGGGCCTGTCAGAAAATATCGGATTATGATGGAACTAAATCGCTTCATGCTTCTTATGAGCAGATAACTCAAGGCAATAGTGGTTGGAATAACGAGCTATTTCTTAATTCGTATAACATCAAAGTTGGCAGTTCACCTTTAAATGGAACCAAAGTTAACAATATTGCCTTTCAAAATGGTGTTGCAAAACTAACTTCTCAATACTGGTCTGCTGGTCATATAAAGCTCCATCTGGCAGATGCTAATTGGCAACCCGCGAGTAATCCTATTCCCAATTGGAAAGGCTTACAGAGTTCTACTGATATGTATGTTAGACCATTTGCTTTGGTGAGTTGCCAAGATAACTCCGGTGTACCAAATGCCCCATTCCCTTCCGGTAGCTCAACAGGAGGAGCTTCATTTATCGCCGCAGGTGACATCGCTTATTTAGCCGTTAGTGCGATTGCTTGGGATGCAAATGCTGATCGTAATAATGATGGTCTTATTGACAGTTCGTTCTCGGGGGATTTATGTCGGAACCTTCCAGTTTCAGGCTTTGATGATGAAACTGTATATGTGAATTATGCACTTGACAGCCCAAGTAATGGTCATAATGGTGTATTAAGCGTTGGTGGTAAAAGTAGTGGGGATGAGTCCTCGCCACAACCTATCCCTGTTGATATGTGGTTTAGTGGCTCAGCCTATAAGAGTTTATCTTGGTCTGAAGTGGGCAGTATAAAACTTTGGGCGGAAAAACCGAATTATTTGAATGGAATGACAGTACCGGGTTATAAAACAACCGTTGGTCGTTTCTACCCTAAATATTTCCAAGTAGTGAACAGTGCGGTGTGGGATTATCCGGGCAATCAATCTTATGCATACATGAATCAGCCTTTTGATGGTGTTACCTTTAATGTCGAAGCATTAAACGCACAAGCCTCTGCTGTGAAGAACTATGGATATTTTGCCCCCCAAATGACCGCTAGTTTTGCTTTGTATGAAGCAAATCCTGCTTTTGTCAGTCGTTTTCACTCGGGAACACCGAGTAAGTCTTGGGCTTCCATCTCGGGCAAGAGTATAGGTACCTTTAATTTAGATGAAGATTCTCCTTCTACTAACTGTGCTAGCGAGTTATGTTGGGCAAAAGCAGCATCAGCTGACGGTTATGAGGATGGGCCATTCAATACCGTGGGAGGGACAGACTCGAAGATTTCTATTGATGCTGCGGGTAGTAATAGCGACCCTATAGATTATCAGCCGAATCGGAATGCTAGATTGTTAACAGTTCAACCTATTGTTCGGTTTGGTCGTGCTGTTATGGATAGTCTTGGTGGGGTTGTTGGTGATGGTATGAATATACCATTCCGTATTGAACATTGGTCCGGAGCGAATTTTGCCACTCATGACGGTGATAACACAACGAATATTCGAGGTGTAAACATTGAAAGTGCTAATCGTGACATCTGGGTTGAACCGGGTTCAACGGCCGTTAACGTGGCGCTCAGTGGGGGCGGTGGTGTTGTTAATGGCGTGTCTAACTCTATGCGGGTTGCTAAAGTGCCAACAGCTCCAGAAGATTCAGAGGTTAGGCAGCAAACACAGGTTTGGTTGGAGTTAAGCAGCGGTGGAAATGCAGCCCCTTGGCTCCGTTATCGCTGGCAAGACCCGAACCGGGTGGAAGTTGCCGGTGAAGAAGATCCTTCAACGGTAGTTACCTTTGGTATCCATCGCGGTAACGATCGTGTGATCTACCGAGGTGAAAATGGCTTAATAGGCCAGTAATAATATGATTTTTTAGCTGTTAAGTTAGGAATCTGTAAGAAATTGTGGGTTTCAGTCCATGTTTATACTTCAATGCCTTGCCGTGACAGCAAGGCATTGGTACATTTAGTGCAATTTTTGTCTTCTAATTCTTGCAGGATGAGCGAAGAATATGTTTAAAAAACTTCGTGGCATGTTTTCAAACGACCTATCGATTGATTTAGGTACTGCCAATACCCTTATATATGTAAAAGGCCAAGGCATTGTTCTTGATGAGCCTTCAGTTGTAGCAATCCGCCAAGATCGTACGGGTTCTGCAAAGAGTGTCGCTGCGGTTGGTCACGCTGCTAAGCAAATGCTTGGCCGTACGCCTGGTAATATCTCAGCAATCCGCCCAATGAAAGACGGCGTAATTGCTGACTTTTACGTAACGGAAAAAATGCTTCAGCACTTCATTAAGCAAGTGCATGACAACAGTGTTCTTAAACCAAGCCCTCGCGTATTGGTTTGTGTTCCTTGTGGTTCAACGCAAGTTGAGCGCCGTGCAATCCGTGAATCAGCACTGGGTGCTGGTGCTCGTGAGGTTTACCTAATCGATGAGCCTATGGCTGCTGCGATTGGTGCAGGCCTACGTGTATCTGAGCCAACAGGTTCAATGGTGGTTGATATCGGTGGTGGTACGACTGAAGTTGCCGTTATCTCACTAAACGGTGTGGTTTACTCGTCTTCTGTACGTATCGGTGGTGACCGTTTTGATGAAGCGATCATCAACTACGTTCGTCGTAACTACGGCAGCTTGATCGGTGAAGCAACTGCCGAAAAGATCAAACACGAAATCGGTTCGGCTTACCCAGGCGATGAAGTCGATGAGATTGAAGTACGTGGTCGTAACCTTGCTGAAGGTGTTCCTCGTAGCTTTAGCCTGAACTCAAATGAAATCCTTGAAGCGCTTCAAGAGCCTCTCTCTGGCATCGTATCTGCAGTCATGGTTGCACTTGAACAGTGTCCGCCAGAGCTAGCTTCTGATATCTCAGAAAACGGTATGGTACTGACAGGTGGTGGTGCACTGCTTAAAGACCTTGATCGTCTACTAACTGAAGAAACGGGTATCCCTGTTGTTGTGGCGGAAGAGCCATTAACGTGTGTTGCTCTAGGCGGTGGTAAAGCTCTAGAGATGATCGACATGCACGGTGGTGATCTTTTCAGCGAAGAATAGTATCTAGTGTTAGGCTCTTTTCTTATCTCGTTTTATCTAAAGAGCCTAGGACCTTGTCTATAGGATCAAATGTAGCTCTAGGACCAAATATAGAATGAAGCCAATTTTTGGTAGAGGTCCCTCTCTACAATTGCGCCTGTTTTTTGCTGTAACATTATCAGCCAGCCTTATGCTGGCTGATAGTCGTTTAGATGCATTCTCAAATGTCCGCTATCTATTAAACAGCATGGTTGCACCAATTCAGTATGCCGCTAATTTGCCTCGCACCATGTTTGATGGCGTATACGACCGTTTTAGTACTCGCAAAGGGCTCATTGAATCCAACCATAATATTAAACGAGAAGTCTTGCGACTGAAGAGCGAGTTGATTCTGCTTGAGCAATATCAAGAAGAAAATAAGCGCCTTCGTAAGCTGTTAGGCTCTCCGTTTATCCGTGATGAAAAGAAGGTCGTCACAGAGGTTATGGCGGTGGATACTTCACCATACCGACATCAAGTGGTGATCGACAAAGGTCAGATTGATGGAGTGTATGAAGGTCAGCCAGTGATCAACGAAAAAGGCATTGTTGGTCAAGTCACTTTCGTTGCTGCTCATAATAGTCGTGTTTTGCTACTGACTGATGCAAACAACGCAATTCCTGTTCAGGTTATTCGTAACGATATACGTGTGATTGCTTCTGGTAATGGCATGATTGATGAGATCCAGTTAGAGCACATTCCAACCAGTACTGATATTCAAGAAGAAGATCTGTTGGTGACATCTGGACTCGGTGGTGTATACCCAGAAGGTTATCCAGTCGCTTATGTTACTGCCGTTGATTATGACCCGAAGCGTGAGTTCGCTGTTATCAAAGCTGAACCTGTAGTTGAATTTGATAAGCTCAGATACTTGCTGCTCGTGTGGCCTGATGAAAATAAACAGATGCAAGCAGAACAATCTAGTATCGAACAAGTATTATTAGAGGGCGAAGATGGCCAATAGCGTTTTAAGAAGCAAAGTCGTAATTGGCTGCTCATTTTTGATAGCTCTTATTCTGCAAACGATCCCTTGGCCGGGAAGTTTAGACCTATTCAGGCCATCTTGGTTACTACTGGTTACTTGCTATTGGGTTTTAGCGTTACCTTACAGAGTTAACGTTGGTAGTGCTCTAGTGCTGGGCTTATTGTGGGACCTGTTGATCGGTTCGACTCTCGGTATTAGAGGCATGATGATGGCAATAGTGATGTACATTATTGCAATGAACTTCCTCGTGATTCGAAATATGGCGCTATGGCAGCAAGCGATAATTATTGCAGCCTTAACAGTGTTGTTTGAGGTGCTGATATTCTGTGGTGAATATTTGATCCAAGATGTCGTTTTCAACCCATTATCGCTATGGAGCGCATTGATAAACTGTATACTTTGGCCTTGGATGTTTTTATTAATGAGACGCGTGCGTCGCCATTGGCATGTAAGGTAGAGTGACGATGGAAAAGAAAAATTTAGTTTTGGCATCCGGCTCGCCACGCCGCAAAGAATTACTATCTCAACTCGGTTATGAGTTTTCTGTCCTTGTAACTGATGTCGAAGAGTGTAAACACGCCCAAGAAACCGCCGAAGAGTACGTTAAGCGATTATCTTTAGATAAAGCCTTAGCGGCGTTGTCTTTATTAAAAGATAACCCTTATGAAAAACAGCATGTCGTTCCTAGTTCTGATAATGTAGATCTTGGTTCTGATATTGCAGCTCTTAGCTCTGATGCTATTTCTCTTGAATCTGAAACAGTGGTTCTGGGCTCTGACACCGTCGTCGTAAGCCAAGGGCAAGTGCTCGAGAAGCCAATAGACCTTGCTGACTCTAAGCGCATGCTTACTCAGTTAGCGAATGAGCGTCACCAAGTGATGACGGCAGTGTCTGTGGTATCGGAAGAAAAACAAAAGACAGAAATCATTATTACCGACGTATGGTTTAAACCCCTCAGTGAAAAAGAAATAGAACAATACTGGCAAACAGGGGAGCCATGCGATAAAGCCGGTAGCTATGGGATCCAAGGTTTGGGCGGACGCTTTGTTACCCGAATCGAAGGTAGTTATTACGCCGTTGTCGGCTTACCTTTATTTGAAACGGACCAGCTACTGCAAGAATTCTTATAATTACTAATCTGAGGTGCACCATGAGTGCTGAATTGTTGCTGAACGTGACCCCGAGTGAGACTCGTGTGGCCATGATTGAAGGGGGAGCTCTTCAAGAGATCCATGTCGAACGAGATGCTCGACGCGGGATCGTAGGAAATATCTACAAAGGACGTGTAAGCCGTGTTTTGCCTGGAATGCAGGCGGCATTTGTGGATATTGGCCTTGATAAAGCAGCTTTTTTGCACGCCTCTGATATTGTCCCCCACACTGAATGTGTTGCTGAGAATGAAAAGAAGCAATTTCAGGTACGTGATATTTCTGAGCTTGTTCGTCAAGGTCAGGATATTGTGGTTCAGGTTGTTAAAGATCCTCTTGGAACAAAAGGCGCTCGTTTAACGACTGATATCACCTTGCCATCTCGTTACTTGGTGTTTATGCCGGGAGCAAGTCATGTAGGTGTTTCCCAGCGTATTGAAAGCGAGTCAGAACGTAACCGCCTTAAAAAAGTCGTGTCTCGTTACTGTGATGAGCACGGTGGTTTTATTATCCGCACGGCAGCAGAAGGCGCAGATTCAAATGAGTTAGCTCAAGATGCCGCATTTTTGAAGCGATTATGGCTAAAGGTGTTAGAGCGTCGTGGTAAGCACAAAGCTCGTACTCGCTTGTATGGTGAGTTGTGCTTAAGCCAACGTATCTTACGTGATTTTGTCGGTACAGAACTAAGCAAGATTCAGGTCGATTCTCGCCTTGAATATGAAAACCTAAAAGAGTTTACTTCTGAATACGTGCCAGAGCTAACAGACAAGCTTGAGTTGTATGAAGGTGATAAGCCTATCTTTGATATGTACGATACCGAGAACGAAATTCAACGTTCATTGGATCGTAAAGTCGAATTGAAGTCTGGTGGGTATCTGATTATCGACCAAACAGAAGCGATGACAACCGTCGACATCAATACTGGTGCCTTTGTTGGTCGTCGTAATCTAGAAGAGACGATTTTCAATACTAACGTCGAAGCGACACAAGCTATTGCTCGTCAGCTTCGCCTTCGTAATTTAGGCGGCATCATCATTATCGATTTTATTGATATGCTGTCTGAAGAACACCGTAAGCGAGTACTAACTTCTTTAGAAGCGGCGCTCGATAAAGACCGTGTGAAAACCAACATTAATGGCTTCACACAACTTGGTCTGGTCGAGATGACTCGTAAACGTACTCGTGAAAGTATTGAGCATATTCTGTGCTCTAGCTGCCCTGCTTGTGAAGGTCGCGGTAGCGTGAAGACAGTTGAAACCGTTTGTTATGAAATTCTTCGAGAGATCACACGAGTGAATCGCGCGTATGACGCCGATAAGTTTGTTGTTTATGCGGCGGCTGCTGTTGCCGAGGCGTTAGAAGGCGAGGAATCTCATGCGCTTGCTGAGCTTGAAGTGTTTATTGGTAAGCAAGTTAAAATCCAGGCTGAGCCTCTGTACATACAAGAGCAGTTTGATGTTGTTATGATGTAATGGATATTTTGTGAGTTCAAGCGTTACTCTGATTTTTCGTACATGTCTATGGTTAGTGGTTACTCTCTTAGTAACACTAGCCATTGCTGTCACTACACTGCGTGTAGCCTTACCCAATTTAAATAAGTATCAATCTGAAATTGAGCTTTGGGTAAACCAACATTCCGATTTTGAGTTTTCTATTCAAGATGTGGGTGGTTTTTGGCGTAACACTCACCCCTCTATTGCTCTGCAAGGTGTTAAGGCTAGCCTTCCCAACGCAGAGAATGTGGCTTTCTCTGCTGAGCGTGTTGAAGTTGAGTTTGACTTGATTCAATCGGTCGTGCAAATGCGTCCGGTTGTGGCCGACTTAGTCATGAATCAAATGTCTCTTGATATCCGCTCAATTGATCTATTTGCCGGGCAAAACGGTAAAGATGAACCTAAAGACCCCGGCTCTTCCAAGCGAGTGATACAGGAGCTGGACAATTTACTTCTAAAAACTTTGGTGGATGTGACCGCTAAAGATTCCTCTCTTTTATATCGCACTATCTCTGGTGAAGAACGTCAGCTTGATATCGAAACTTTAAAATGGCAAAACTCAGGTAAACATCACCTTGCGGAGGGTGTAGTAAGTATTAAAGACGCGAATCTCAACTCTTTGTCAGTAAGTGCTAACTTTGTTGATGGTGGTTCTTTAACTGATATGACGGGCGAGTTTTATGTCAGCGCGGATAGTATCTCAGTAATGCCTTGGTTAACTCGTTATATGCAGGCAGAATCCGGAATTGAGACGGGCACGGTGAGCTTGAATAGCTGGCTAACGCTACGAAATAGCAAGCCAGTTAGCGCTTATGTTGAGGTATTACCTTCAGAACTGACTTGGAACGAAGATGGCAAGCATGACTTGATGCTTGAATCTGGCGTCTTTAAGTTGTCTCCCATTGATGATGGTTGGCAAGTAAATGGTCACTCACTTAATTTGAGAACTGACGATACGCCTTGGCCAGAACTGGATGTGGCATTTAAGTGGAACAAAGGTCCTTGGGAGCTGAATGTCTCTGAACTTGATGTTGAAACCATTACTCCGTTGATTAAGTTGATGCCAGATTCTTCGCAATCTACCCAAATGATCAATGCATTGGCACCGGGCGGTATCGTTTCAGACATTCGCGTTGCGATGGACTCTGGAATTGAAAGCTTGCGTTACTCTGCGAACTTTTCCGATTTGGCGATCGAACAATGGGAACTCGTCCCAGGCTTTAGCCAAGTGTCCGGTAGTGTGTTTGGCTCTGCATCAGAAGCGAAAGCCAGCCTACATGTTATAGATGATGTGTTTCCCTATGGCGATGTTTTCCAAGCGCCTCTGAATATCAAACAAGGTCAGGTTGATATTGTTTGGCAGCAAGATGAAAACGGCTGGAAACTGTGGTCGGACAAAATCACCGCAGCCACGCCTGATTTACAAGTACTAGGCGCATTTCGCTTGGACTTCCCAAAGGATGCCAGTCCATTTCTATCATTCTACGGCGAAGCCGATGCTTATAATGTCGGTGAGACATGGCGCTATTTACCTACGTTAGCACTTGGCCAAGACTTAACCGATTACCTTTCAACGGCAATTCAAGCGGGTAAAGCCGACACCGTTAAATTACTCTGGCATGGTGAATTAGCCCAATATCCGTACACCAATCATGATGGTATTTTCCAAGTTTGGGTTGGCTTAGAAGACGCTAAGTTCAGCTTCGATACCGCGTGGCCATTGATAACTGACCTTCAACTTGACCTGTTATTTGAAAATGATGCGATGTATTTAGACTCTCGCTCCGCTCAATTGATGGATGTGGCGGCAGATCGAATCACTGGTCGTATTCCTTATTTAGGGGAAGGCGGTCATATCGAAATTGAAGCTAAAGCAACGGCGTCCGGTAATGCAGTTCGAGATTACATGACGGCTTCGCCACTCGTAGATTCTGTGGGTGCTGCGTTAACCGCGCTTAAAGTGAGTGGTGATGTCTCTTCTGAGTTCCAGCTTAATATTCCGTTTGATTCTGAACAAGAACCTAGAGCGTGGGGATATGCCGATCTGAGTGGTAACCATGTTGAGATTGAAGCTCCACCAATGGTACTAGAGAACACCACTGGTCGTATTGAATTTGATAATGATGTCGTGACAGCAAGTGGTCTTGCTGCTGATTTGCTTAATCAAGGTATCTCGGTTGACTTTAAAGGTCTTAATGATGGACCTGGCTATGCAGTGGATCTTGATGTGTTAGGTGATTGGGACGTCAATCCTCTAAAGCCTTATGTCGGAGAGCAGTGGTTAAGCCGTTTGTCGGGTCATGCGCAATGGCAAAGCCAGATCGATATTCAACTTAATGATATTGGTTTTACTTACCAACTCGACTTACAGTCAGACCTCAAATACTTAGCGAGTGATTACCCATACCCATTAGCCAAAAAGTCATTAGAAAGTGGTTCGGCAAGGCTACAAGCCTCGGGCAATCAAGAATCGATTACCGCGCGTCTGCAATTGCCGAGCACTAAATACCAAGCTGAGATTGATATTTCCGGCGATGTTCCTGAATTAACGGCGACCAATTTAGTCCTTGGTCGTGGTGGCTATAAAATTAGCCCAGTGGTAGGGCACCATGCCTTGATTCGTACCGATAAGTTCAATGCCGATGACTGGCTGTCAGTAGTCATGGAGCCAGTGCAGGCATCGGATGCTGTTCTTAGTCAGATGAACACCCCAACTATCCCAGCCCCAAGTCGCATCACCTTCGAAAGTAAGGAACTGATTTTAGGTGGTATTGCTTGGAATGATGTCGACTTTAGCGCTCGAAAGAACAAAAAAGCGTGGCAAATGGAAGTCTCTAGTCAAGAGCTAGAAGGGGATATCAATTACTTGCCTCCTTATGACTTAACGGTTTCACTGGATCGCCTGCACTTGTTTGTTCCTGAATGGAGCGACAAAGACAAGCAAGAGCAATTACTGCAACGCATACCACAAGAAGCGCCATTGATCTCTGAGTTAGATAGAAAGATCCATGATGCGATGCCGAATTTGACGCTGACCCTGAACGACTTTTGGTTGCAAGGGTACAAGGTTGGCAAGGTCGATGTTGAGATGACTAGGCAGGAAGATCGCATTGAGTGGAATAAGATTCAGGTTCGAAGCGGTGGCAACAAAGCGGATGTAAGCGGTTGGTGGGAACTGGACGGTGACAAGAGTCATTCCGCGCTAACGGTTGATGTTGAAGGTGAAAATAACAGCGAGTTAATGGAACGCTTCGGTATTACTTCCGGGATTCAAAAAGCGCCCTTTGAGTTAGAAGGTCAATTGAATTGGGATGGTTCGCCTTGGGGGATCAAAATGGATACCCTTGATGGCAACGTTAAAACCCAGTTTGGTAAAGGTGTTATCTCGGATGTGAGTGGCGCAGCTCGATTACTGGGGCTGTTTAGCCTAGATTCGATTATCCGTAAGATGCAGCTCGACTTCTCGGACGTATTTGATAATGGCATGGCATTCAACAGCATCACAGGAACAGGCGAGATCCAAAATGGTATCTTTCTGACTAATGACTTAAACATGGATGCGGTTGCCGGTGAGATGAAAATCAAAGGTATCGCCAACCTCAATACACGCGAGGTCGATGCTGAAGTGAACTTCACCCCAGATATTACCTCGGGTATTCCAGTATTAACGGCGTTTGCGGTAACCCCTCAAACTGCATTGTACGTATTGGCGGTGACTACAGTGATTTCACCCGTTGTGGAAGTCTTTACTCAGGTTAACTACTCAGTGAAAGGGCCGCTTGATTCACCTACGGTGAGTGAGCTTTCTCGTAGCTCCGGTGAGTTCCAGCTACCAGAGAAACTCAGGAAGTTAGCCGAATAGGCCTTATATCCTAGTCAGCGAATATACGGTGAAATGCTGATTTCTGAATCATAATGAATGGAGGAGCGATACACATGGATTGTGTTGGGTTGATTCAAATGACATCTGGCCCTAGCCCTGAACTGAACTTTGAGTACCTTGTTCAAGAGGTAGCAAAGTGCAAAGAGTCGGGGGCTAAGTGGGTTGTGTGTCCTGAAAATGCGTTAGTCTTTGGCAGTAAAGCCGACTATCACCAGTATGCAGAGCCTCTAAATGATGGCCCACTGCAAAAGAAAATCTCTGAGCTAGCAAAGCTTCACCGAATTTGGATCGTTATTGGTAGTATGCCGATAAGCACAGCTAAAGGCGTGACTACCACAACCTTGGTGATTGACGATTTTGGCAGTTTAGTGGCTCATTACGACAAGCTACACATGTTTGACGTAGATGTCGCCGATGCCCATAAGTGCTATCGAGAGTCGGATATTTTCACACCGGGTGACCAAGTTGTGACAGCGGAAACGCCTTTTGGTCGCTTAGGTTTGAGTATTTGTTATGATGTGCGCTTTCCACATTTATATTCCGAGTTACGGAAACAAGGTGCGCAAATTATGGTTGTACCGGCAGCATTTACTGCAGTAACCGGACAGGCGCATTGGGAAGCACTATTAAGATGCCGTGCGATCGAAACACAATCTTGGATCGTTGCGGTAGGACAAGGCGGAAAACATCCTTGTCAAAGAGAAACATGGGGACACTCTATGGTGGTTGATCCCTGGGGAAGAGTGGTCGCACAGTTAGACCAAGATCCTAAAAGTATGGTGGTTGAGATAGATACGTCCAGTTGCGAATCAATCAGGCAAAATATGCCCATCGCGCAACACTCTCGATTTACCAATCAATTTTAATTACAAACAAGAGCCATCTATGAGCATTAATCAAATTGAAGAAGCGCTACTGAACCCAACAGGGCTTACGGAGCAAAATATCGCAGATACATTGGCGAGCATTGCTACCCGCCAAATTGATTATGCTGATATCTACTTTCAGTCTAGCTGGCACGAATCTTTGGTGCTAGAAGATAGCATTATTAAAGACGGCTCTTTCAATATCGATTGCGGTGTGGGTGTTCGTGCGGTATCTGGCGAAAAGACCGGTTTTGCTTACTCTGACCAAATCCAATTGGATGGTCTTAAACAGAGCGCAATTGCGGCTCGTGGTATTGCGAAGCAAGGTCAAAACGGCAAGGTTCAAGCGTTTAAACGCAACTCTAACCAAACTTACTATGATGCAGTTAACCCGCTAGCGAGCTGGGAAAAACAGCAGAAAACGGAACTACTGAAATCATTGGATGCTTACATTCGTACTAAAGAGCCTATGGTGACTGAAGTATCGGTAAGCCTAAGCGGTGTACATGAGCAGATGCTGGTTGCTGCTACTGATGGCACTTACGCTGGCGATATTCGCCCGCTGGTTCGTCTATCAATCAGTGTTCTTGCTCAGAAAGGCGATCGCCGTGAGCGTGGTAGCGCTGGTGGTGGTGGTCGTTTTGGTTACGACTTCTTCCTAAGCGATGACAAAGGCACTCAAGTTGCTTACCAATTTGCTGATGAAGCGATTCGCCAAGCTCTTGTTAACCTTGAAGCGGTTGCTGCGCCTGCTGGGGCAATGCCTGTGGTTCTTGGTTCTGGTTGGCCGGGTGTTCTACTGCATGAAGCGGTAGGCCACGGTTTAGAAGGCGACTTCAACCGTAAAGAGTCATCAGTATTCTCGGGTAAAGTTGGCGAGCAAGTCACTTCAAGCCTATGTACGATTGTCGATGACGGTACATTGACTGATCTTCGTGGTTCATTGAACGTCGATGATGAAGGTGTTAACGGTCAGTACAATACTTTAATCGAAAACGGCATCTTAAAAGGTTACATGCAAGATAAGCTGAACGCTCGCCTAATGGGTGTAGCACCGACAGGTAATGGTCGTCGTGAGTCTTACGCCCATCTTCCAATGCCACGTATGACGAATACATACATGCTACCGGGCGAACACACGCCGGAAGAGATCATCGCAACGGTTGAGAAGGGTATCTATGCACCGAACTTCGGTGGCGGTCAGGTGGATATTACATCAGGTAAGTTTGTATTCTCAGCTTCTGAAGCGTACATGATTGAAAACGGCAAGATCACTCACCCAGTGAAAGGCGCGACGCTAATCGGTTCTGGTATTGAAGCAATGCAGCAGGTGTCTATGGTCGGTAACGACCTAAGTATCGACCGTGGTGTTGGTGTGTGTGGTAAGGCTGGTCAAAGTGTACCAGTGGGTGTTGGTCAACCAACATTGAAGCTAGACTCGCTAACTGTTGGTGGTACTGAGTAACTCAGGTTAGCCTCAACAAGTCTGTTTAAAAAAATAAATTGAAAAGCGCCTCCAATGTGAGGCGCTTTTTGTTTTTATATTACTGATTCAGTGAGCGTATAGAGTCACTACATGTTCTCTTCTGCAAACTCAGCCAGTCGGCTTCGCACTACACCATTGAGGTGGATGTTGGCACTGCCTTCGAAGTTTTTAAAACGCTCGACCATGTAGGTTAAGCCAGAGGTCACAGGGGTTAGGTAAGAAGAATCTATCTGCGCTAGGTTTCCAGAACAGATAATCTTAGTACCTTCGCCACAACGGGTGATGATGGTTTTGATTTGTGATGCAGTCAGGTTCTGACACTCATCGAGAAGCACAAACGCATTTTGGATGGAACGGCCGCGCATGAAGTTGATCGATTTGAACTGGATATTAGCTTTGTCACAGATGTATTTCATCGACCCTTCGGTGCAGTGGTCGTTTTTGTGTAGCGCTTCCAGTGTATCGGTCACAGCAGCCAACCAAGGCAGCATCTTCTCTTCTTCGGTACCAGGGAGGAAACCAATCGACTCACCAATGTCGGGCGTGTTTCGGGTTACGATGATCTTATCGAACTGTTTACGCTCAATGGTTTGCTCAAGTGCAGCAGCCATGGCGAGCAGCGTTTTACCACTCCCTGCCGCACCAGTTAGGATCACCAGATCAATATCAGGGTCGAGCAGGGCATCGATCGCCATACCTTGATAGACGTTTTTGGGTGTGATGTCCCATGCTCTGCGATTCATCAGTCGTTCGCGACTGAGGTCTCTCAGGGTAATGCTTTCTGGCTCAATCTCTTCGACTCGAGCGGCAAAGTCACTCTCTTCATCAATGACATATTGGTTAAGGAAGGTCGGCTCAAAAGGCGCTCTAGCTAAGGTGTGCAGTGTCTTTCCACCTAAACTTCTGCTTTCGACATCGTCGATACCATCCCAAAATGAGCCTTCTAGTTGTTGGAAGCCTTTGGTGAGGTATTGGATATCATCGATCAATTGGTCGGTTTGATAATCTTCAACAAAACGGACACCGGCGCCTTTGGCTCGCAAACGCATGTTGATGTCTTTGGTGATGAGAACCACTTCGCGTGGTGCGCGTTTATTTTGAAGATAGAGGACAGCATTAAGGATTCGGTTATCGCCAGCTTTGTCATCGGCGAAGGCTTTGATACTTTCTTGAAGTTCGTAGTCAGCGAGTATTGAAATACTGCCAGATGCGTTTATGTCTTTAGAAAAAGGGATGCCTTCCGATATTTGGTCTGGTGTGGCTTCCCTGAATAAGTCTTCGAGCGTTCGAATCGCAATTCTCGCATCTCGAGCAACGTCTCTTTTACTGTCTTTGATTCTGTCGAGTTCTTCTAGCACTGTCATTGGGATAACGACATCGTGCTCTTGGAAAGAAAATATAGCGAAGGGTTCGTGAAGTAGAATATTGGTGTCTAAAACAAATAGCTTCCGGTTGGTCTCGCCCATAGCATCTCCTTGCCGACGTGCGGCTTGCCTTGCATTCATTGAACGTAGATTAAGCTCATATAAAGGTTAGTATCTGATTCTAGTGATAGTCAACAACTCACCTAAACTTCATTTGAGAGCTACATTCTGCTCCCCATAGAATAACCATGATTTTTTGACAGTTTGATTGCACTGGCGAAAACAGAAAAAAAGCACGAAATCATCTCCTTTAGGCGTGACCTAAATCACAGCATCGAGTAAGATTAGCGACCTTTTTCTGCACCATTTTCTTGAGATATTTATTATCTAGAGCGCACTTAAAAAGTGGCTGCAAACTAGGCATTTTTGGCTATATTTTTAGTTCAGGAGCGAGAACGTTCTTGTTTGAAACTGCAGTTAAAAAGACCAAATTCCAACTATAAGATTGAGGTAGTCGATTCATGACATTTGCTTTGGGGCAACGCTGGATAAGCGATACGGAGAGCGATTTAGGTTTAGGTACCGTTGTAGCAATGGATGCTCGCACAGTGACACTAATGTTTGCAGCGTCAGAAGAAAACCGTGTTTATGCACGTACTGATGCTCCCGTAACCCGAGTAACGTTTAATGTAGGCGATGTCATCGAATGCCAAGAAGGTTGGTCTCTGTCTGTCGAAGAAGTTATCGAAGACAAAGGACTGCTAACCTACTTAGGTACTCGCGAAGATACCCAAGAAACAGATGTCACTCTGCGTGAAATCTTCTTAAGTAACCAGATCCGCTTTAACAAGCCACAAGATAAACTGTACGCAGGTCAAATCGACCGTATGGATAACTTCGTGTTGCGTTACCGCGCGTTGAGTAACCAGTACCAACAACACAAGAGCCCAATGCGCGGCCTGTGTGGTATGCGTGCTGGCTTGATTCCTCATCAATTGTACATTGCTCATGAAGTCGGTCGTCGTCATGCTCCACGTGTTTTACTTGCTGATGAAGTTGGCCTAGGTAAAACCATCGAAGCGGGCATGATCATCCACCAACAAGTGTTGTCTGGCCGTGCAGAGCGTATTCTGATTGTGGTTCCTGAAACTCTACAACACCAATGGTTAGTAGAGATGATGCGCCGTTTCAATCTGCACTTTTCTATCTTTGATGAAGAGCGTTGTATTGAGTCTTTTGCAGAATCAGATAATCCATTTGATACTCAACAATACGTTCTGTGTTCACTGGATTTCCTACGTAAGAGCCGCAAGCGCTACGAGCAAGCACTTGAAGGTGAGTGGGATCTATTGGTTGTCGATGAAGCACACCACCTTGAGTGGAGCCAAGATAAGCCAAGCCGCGAATACCAAGTGGTTGAAGGATTAGCTGAAAATACCTCTGGTGTACTACTATTGACAGCGACCCCTGAACAGCTTGGTCGTGAGAGCCACTTTGCGCGTCTGCGTCTGCTTGATCCTGATCGCTTCTACGATTACGAAGCGTTCGTGGAAGAAGAAGACCAATACGCTCCTGTTGCTGATGCAGTAACAGCATTGTTCTCTGGCGTGAAGCTTGAAAACAGCGCGAAGAATCAGATAACAGAGCTGCTTTCTGAGCAAGATGTTGAGCCTCTATTCCGCGTTATCGAGGGCGATAGCAACGAAGAAGAGCAAGCCTTAGCTCGCCAAGAATTGATTGACAACCTTATGGATCGCCACGGTACAGGTCGTGTTCTATTCAGAAACACACGAGCTGCAATCAAAGGCTTCCCTAAGCGTAACGTAAACCTACTGCCGATGGAGATTCCAACGCAGTACACAACTTCGATGCGTGTATCGGGCATGATCGGTGGCAAGATGGCACCAGAAGCTCGAGCGATGAAGATGTTATATCCAGAAGAGATCTTCCAAGAATTTGAAGGTGAAGACTCAAGCTGGTGGCAGTTCGATTCACGTGTTAACTGGTTGATTGAGAAGATCCAAGACAAGCGCAGCGAAAAGATCCTAGTGATCGCATCACGTGCAAGTACGGCGCTTCAATTAGAGCAAGCACTGCGTGAGCGTGAAGGTGTGCGTGCAACCGTATTCCATGAAGGCATGTCGATCCTTGAACGTGATAAAGCGGCGGCTTACTTTGCTCAAGAAGAGGGCGGTGCTCAGGTTCTTATCTGTAGTGAAATCGGCTCTGAGGGGCGTAACTTTCAGTTTGCTAACCAATTAGTGATGTTTGACCTTCCATTCAACCCAGACTTGCTCGAGCAACGTATTGGTCGTTTGGACCGTATCGGTCAACTGCGTGATATCGATATTCATGTCCCTTATCTGAAAGGCACATCACAGGCGATTCTTGCGCGTTGGTTTGATGAGGGTCTAAATGCATTTGCAGAAACTTGTCCAACCGGTCGCACGGTTTACGATAAATATTCCGATGTTTTAATCGAAATGCTGGCTTCTGGTAACACTGAGCAACTTGATGAAGTGATTGAAGAGTCTGCCAAGCTAAATCAAAGCCTAAAAGCGGATCTAGAAAAAGGCCGAGACCGCCTACTAGAAATGCACTCAAACGGCGGTGATAAAGCGCATGAAATCGCAGAGAAAATTGCTTCAACGGATGGCGACACTAACCTAGTTTCATTTGCATTAAGCCTATTCGATACGATTGGTTTGAACCAAGACGACAAAGGTGAAAATGCGCTAGTCGTGACACCATCTGAGCACATGATGGTGCCAAGCTACCCAGGATTACCATACGAAGGCGCAACCATCACATTCGATCGTGATACAGCCCTTTCTCGTGAAGACATGAACTTCATTAGCTGGGAACACCCAATGATTCAGGGCGGTATTGATCTGCTACTGAGTGAAGGTGTGGGTGCATCTGCGGTATCGCTACTGAAAAACAAAGCACTGCCAGTAGGTACTATCCTGCTTGAGTTGGTTTACCTTGTGGATGCGCAAGCACCGAAACGCAGCGGTATCAGCCAGTTCTTACCTAAGACTCCGATTCGCTTGATGATGGATGGCCGTGGTAACGATCTATCTGCTCAGGTTGAATTTGATAGCTTTAACCGTCAGCTAAGCCCTGTAAACCGTCACTTAGCGAGCAAGCTAGTGAACTCGGTACAAGGCGAGATTCACAAGCTAATCGAAGCGGGTGAGACGCATGTACTGCCGAAGGTTGAAGAAGTTCGTCAGCAAGCTCAGAAAGATATGCAGACTAACTTGAACGGTGAACTAGAGCGTCTACAAGCGCTTAAAGCTGTGAACCCGAATATTCGTGATGAAGAGCTTGAGGTTATCGAAGCTCAAATCAATGAACTGACAGGTTACATCAGCAAAGCTCAGGTTCAGCTAGATTCATTACGCTTGATTGTGGTTTCTCACAACTAGTTTGAATTAGCGAAATGCTTCAACGAAATAAGGCCTTCACCATGAAGGCCTTATTTGTATCTGTAGCTTGGTTAAACAGTATCTTGGTTAAAGCTTAGCGCTCGATTATATTCCTATCTAGTGATCCATCGAGAAATGAAGTGAAAAATCAAACTTCCTTAATAGTTAAGAGGCTCCAATGGCGTTAGAACAGTACACACCACCACGTGAACCGTGGACTGATATTGTCTATCAAGATGATGATATTCTTGTGGTGAACAAGCCTGCTGGCCTACTTTCGGTGCCGGGGAGACTGCCTGAGCATTACGACAGTATGTGGAGTCGGTTGGTTGTCGAATTTGCGGATATTCAGGTGGTGCATCGGTTGGATATGTCGACATCGGGCTTGATGCTGCTCGCTAAACACAAACAAGCTGAACGGCATTTGAAGAAGCAATTTCAATATCGACTGACACACAAACTTTATTACGCACGAGTATGGGGTTCAGTGGAAGACAAGGAAGGTTTGATTGACCTTCCTCTTATTTGCGACTGGCCAAATCGCCCTAGGCAGAAAGTCTGCTTTGACGAGGGTAAACCATCACAAACTCGATATATTGTGGAGCAACAAGAGCCTCAAACGACATTATTGAAATTGCTGCCGATCACTGGCCGCTCTCATCAGTTGCGTGTTCACTGCATGGAGCTAGGGAATCCAATTGTGGGCGACGAGTTTTATGCAATACCAGATGCGTTTAATTATAGCGATAGGTTAGCTTTGCACGCATGTGAGCTGAGTTTTTATCATCCAGCTAATAACCAGCTTTTCAAAGCCTTCGTGCCATGCGAGTTTTACCCTCAAGCATCGCCACAAATCGAGCAGCACTTTGAAATTGCGCCAGAGCTTCCAGACTACAGTAAGCTAAAAGCTTAGAATGGTGCCATCAATACCAATGCAAGGACGTACAATGCCGAAGTTGAAAGTGGTCTTTCTCGACCGAGCGACCATCCCATCTCAAATACATTTAAAACCCCTTAGCTTTGAGCATCAGTGGGTGGAGTATGACTTCACTTCGCCGGAGCAAGTGTCTGAACGAGTTGAAGACGCTGATGCGGTTATTACCAATAAGGTTGTGCTCAACGAATCGAATTTAGCTCAAGCACAACAACTTAAGCTAATAGTTGTTTCAGCAACGGGTGTGAACAATGTCGATGTAGAGTACTGCAAGGGTAACAATATCGCAGTGGCTAATGTACAGGGCTATGCGACTCAATCGGTACCTGAACATGTTATCGCGATGCTGTTTACGCTTAAGCGAAACCTCGTTGGCTATCATCAAGATATCGAGACTGGCGAGTGGCAAAAGGACAAACAATTCTGTTTCTTTACTCATCCGATTCAAGATGTTGCAGGCAGTACATTGGGCTTAATAGGGAGTGGTAGCTTAGGGCAAGCGACCGCGATATTAGCAAAAGCGATTGGTATGAATGTCATCTTTACTGAGCGTAAAGGGGCAGATTCTTGTCGAGAAGGGTATCTACCTTTTGATACGGTGTTACAGCAAGCGGATGCGATCAGCTTACATTGTCCATTAACTGAAGCGACTCGAAATCTGATTTCAGAGCGAGAGCTAACCATGATGAAATCAAGTGCGGTATTAATTAATGCTGGCCGTGGTGGACTTGTCGATGAGCAGGCCTTGGTCGAAGCATTGAACAATCATGAGATTGCAGGTGCGGGCATGGATGTGTTTACACAAGAACCTGCAGATAATTCGAATCCACTATTGGCTAACAGCCACTTACCTAATTTACTGCTAACACCACATGTGGCGTGGGGCAGCGACAGTTCAATTCAAAAACTGTCTGATATCGTAATCGATAATATTGATGGGTTTGTTGCAGGTAATCCGCAGAACTTAGTGAGTTGATTGAAGAATTGAATGGTGCAAGCACAAAATAAAAAAGGTTGGCTTTTAGGCCAACCTTTTTAGATCGTTGTGTCGATTAAGTGATTTAGCCTTGCGGCTTAACTACCAGTACATTGATTGGTGAGTTCTGTACTACTTTGCTTGCAACAGAACCAAGTACAACCTTGTCGATTTTTGAACGCTTATGACTAGGCATCACGATAAGGTCAGCCCCTAGTTTCTCTGCGCAATCAAGAATCGTTGTGTAGGTCTTGCCTTCGGCAACGTGAACTTTATAGATCACATCATCGTCGATATGCTTATCAGCAAATTCTTTCAGCTGATTTTTAACATCAAGCTTCATTTGGTTTGCTGCATCTTTCGGGAAGTAAGACGCTACCATCGACATGTGGATGCCCGGTAATACGTTTAGAATGTGGATCTCAGCATTACTGTGCTTCGCGTGCCATACCGCTAGCTCGACCGCTTTATCAGAAAAGCCTTTGTCGTTCAGATCAACGGGAACAAGGATTTGTCTATACATGTATTCGTCTCTTTTTGAGCAGCGCTGAGTACATACCAAGCGCTGTAATTATCTATTCCATGTAGTAAAGCCAAATAGAGTAGAGCGCTATTTGGCTCTATCCATTACGCGCTAATCTCATCCTTACGAGCACGCCTTCTTTGGTTCATCGCTAAACCAATCAAAATTAATAGGGCAGGTAAGAATACCCACTCTTTCATTGGTCGTTCTGCATCTTGGATAACGGATTTAATTTCCCAATCAAAGTCAATGCCAGCTGCTTCAGCAGGGCTACCAAATTCAACCATATCAACAATCATCTTGTCGTCAGCTTGGGTCAGCATTAGGCCCATTGAAGCAATGCGGTCTTCACTTGTTGTCGCAGAATCTTCAAACGGAAGGCGAACTGTTTTCTCAGAATAGTTACCTTCTAAGTTTTCGCCACCGACTCTCAATTCAAGTGATTGTCCCACAGATAGATTTTCTGTGATTTGAGCGATCTCAACTCCAGGTGAAAGAACTTTCTCTGGATAAATCATGTCCCACCAGAAACCTGGGCGGAAGAAAGAGAAAGTCAGAACGATAAGCAGTATGGTTTCCCACCACTTGTTCTTAGTAAACCACCAACCTTGCGTTGCAGCTGCAAAGATAAGTACCGCAGTAACCGAAGAGAAAATCGTTAGAGCTAAGTGCCACCAAGAATCAATGCCCATCAATAGTAGTTGGGTATTGAATATAAACATGAACGGTAAGATTGCGGTCCGGATATCGTAGGTAAAACCTTGAATACCCGTACGAATCGGGTCGGATTTCGCAATCGCTGCTGCAGCAAATGCTGCAAGACCTACCGGAGGTGTGTCATCCGCAAGAATACCGAAGTAGAACACGAATAAGTGAACCGCAATCAGTGGGATGATCAAGCCGTGCGCTGCACCTAAGGTAACAATTACCGGCGCCATCAGTGTTGAAACAACGATGTAGTTCGCCGTTGTTGGCAAGCCCATACCTAAGATCAAGCTGATTACCGCAGTGAATAGCAACATAAGAATGATGCTACCGCCTGAGATGAACTCAACGAAATCAGTCATTACAAGGCCGATACCCGTTAGCGTCACAACGCCAACAACCGTACCTGCAGCCGCTGTCGCTACACCGATACCGATCATGTTACGTGCGCCTGAAACCAAGCTCTCTGCTAGGTCAACGAAACCGGCTTTAGTTTGCTCTGCAAGATCGTCAGATTTGTTAATCAGAGTCATCAAAGGACGCTGAGTGATTAAAATGAAGATCATGAATACGGTTGCCCAGAATGCAGATAGGCCTGGAGAGAAACGTTCAACCGTTAAACACCAAACTAGTACTACGATAGGCAGTAGAAAGTGCAAACCAGATTTAATTGTTGGGCCTGGATCTGGAACTTCTTTTAGATCCGCATCGATCTCCATGCCGCCTTCAGCGGCGTATTTTGCAGAAACACGAACCAGAGCGACATAAGAGACTAATAGAGCAACCGTCACAATGGGTGTTGCTGCAGCGCCAAAGACATCTTTTGTCCAGCCGACACCGTAGTAAACCGCTGCACTGATGACACATAGGCCTAAGATAGTACCAGTGAAAGAGAGTAGGCTTTGCACGATAGTTGGTGTGTGACGACGAGGTAAGCCCGTCATACCTGCTTTACATGCCTCTAAGTGAACAATGTAAATCAGGGCGATGTAAGAGATCAGAGCGGGCAGTAGTGCTGCTTTGATTACTTCTACGTAAGAGATGCCCACATACTCAACCATCAAGAATGCCGCTGCACCCATGATAGGTGGCGTTAATTGACCATTGGTTGAAGCTGCTACTTCTACTGCACCAGCTTTTGTGCCCGGGAAACCAACACGCTTCATTAGCGGAATCGTAAAGGTACCTGTGGTGACTACGTTAGCGATAGATGAACCTGATACCAAACCAGACAAGCCTGATGCTACAACGGCTGCTTTTGCTGGGCCGCCTTTCATGTGACCAAGCAGTGAGAATGCGACTTTAATAAAGTAAGCACCGGCACCGGCACGCTCTAGCATTGCACCAAACAGTACGAACAAGAATACGAATGACGTTGATACGCCAAGTGCCACACCGAATACACCTTCTGTTGTTAGCCACAGATGCGACATTGCCTTATTCAGGCTCGCCCCTTTGTGTGCAATAACGTCTGGCATGTGGGGACCGCCAAATGTGTAAAGTAGAAATACTGCTGCCACAACCATAAGAGGTGGACCTAAAGCGCGTCGTGTTGCTTCAAGCAGTAAAATCATACCAAATACGGCCGCAACAATATCGAATGTTGTTGGTGCGCCCGAGCGCTCAGCGAGTTGAGTATAGAAAATATAGATATAAGAAGCTGAAAAGCTACCTACAAGCGCTAATATCCAGTCTACGGCTGGGATGCGATCCCTAGGCGAATTCTTCATTGCCGGATAAGCGGTAAAGGCTAGGAAAATAGCAAATGTAAGGTGAATTGCTCGAGCTTCAGTGTCGTTTAAAATTGCGAAGTTAAAAATGAACGGCAGCGGAGATGCATACCAAAGTTGGAACAGTGACCAACATAGAGGCACAAACCATAAAATACGGCCTTGGATACCGCGAGGGCTACGCGCACCAGTGTCTGATTGTGCCACCATTTCTTGCACATCTGGAGACGGTGATGTTGTCTGCGTCATGTACTTTATCCTTATTATTGATGGTCTGCCTTTGCTTACGAACAACCAAACGTTATTTCTTTACCTATCTAGTGTAGTGAATGGATAGGGAAATGCGTTCTTTGTTCGTCTTTGTCTTAGGCTTGATACGAAGGTAAGTTCGCCAAATTGGAGAAACTTAAAGGGTTGCTCTTTTCACTTAAGTTATTTTTATAAAACGTGAAAAGCCAATAAGGAGGGCTAGCCTCCTTATTGGTGTAGTAGGCTTAAAGTAGAATTACTTTAGAAGGCCCACTTCTTTGTAGTATTTTGCTGCGCCTGGGTGAAGAGGGATAGAGATACCCGCTTTAACCATGTCTTCTTTTTTCAGGTTAGCAAATGCTGGGTGTAGGCGTTTGAAAGTGTCAAAGTTTTCAAATACTGCCTTAGCAACGTTGTATGCAACTTCTTCAGAAACATCTGAAGTTGTTACCATAGTTGCAGCAACACCGAAGCTGTTTACGTCAGCGTCAGTACCACGGTACATGCCAGCAGGTACTGTGCTGTATGCGTAGTATGGGTTTTCAGCTACGATCTTGTCGATCTGTGGACCTGTTGCAGAAACCAGTTTTGCATCACAAGACGTTGTCGCTTCTTTAATTGATCCGTTCGGGTGACCAACCATGTAGATGAATGCATCAATCTTGTTATCACAAAGTGCTTGTGAACGCTCAGAACCTTTCAGTTCAGAAGCAAGCTTGAAGCTATCGTTAGTCCAGCCCATAGAATCCATTACAACACCCATCGTTGCACGGTCGCCAGAACCCGGGTTACCAATGTTGACACGCTTACCAGCTAGGTCTGAAACATTGTTAATACCTGCATCGGTGCGAGCGATGATGTTGAACGGTTCTGTATGTAGAGAGAACATAGCACGAAGTTTCTTGTATTCGCCTTGGTCTTTGAACTTGCTTGTACCGTTGTAGCCGTGGTATTGCCAGTCAGATTGAACAACACCGAAATCTAGTTCACCAGCACGGATGGTATTAACGTTGTAGATTGAACCGCCAGTAGACTCGACAGAACAACGAATGTTGTGGTCTTTACGGCCTTTGTTCACTAGCTTACAAATTGCACCACCAGTCGGGTAATAAACACCCGTTACTGAACCAGTACCAATTGTGATGAACTCTTGAGCGTTAACTGCGCCAGCGCCCATTACAGCAGCTGCAATAGCCCCAACTTTAATCAGTTTGGTAAATGCCATGAATTTCCCTTCCTTTATTCATTATTAACCCTGAAACAAGTGTAGTCGTTTCTGGAGTTTCCTATTTGGAAACGGCACCTTTTTCAATCCATGTGATGAAAAAGTGGCTGAATAATATCAAAAATTGGCAGAAAATTACTCAAATGTTAAAAGATATAGCGAAAAAATCTAACAAATGACGGCTGGATCTCGTGTTTGATTTGCTATTGAGTTTTTTAAAATCAATGAGTTAGTGATTTTTGGGAGAGGCGGGATAGATATCTTAGGATGTGATTTGGATCACGAACTAAATAGGTGTTTGTGATCCAATAGTAATGGCTGATAGTTATGAAACTGTGAGCAATTATCCTGCGTATTCAAACAGTTCGCATACAGAATCGAACAGTTGCTTAGTGGTAACTGATAAGGTTGGAGTAATGAAGATAGTATCATCTCCAGCAACTACCCCCAGTATGCCTTCTGACTTACCTAATGAATCTAATAAGCGGGCAATCAGTTGCGCGGCACCAGGGCCTGTATGTATAACAACCAACGCATTGTTGTGGTCAATATCTAACACTAACTCTCTTAGAGAGCTAGAAACTGTCGGAACACCCAGTTCAGCCGGAAGACAGTAAACCATCTCCATTTTTGCATTGCGTGTTCGAACAGCGCCAAACTTAGTTAACATACGCGAAACTTTAGATTGGTTGATGCTTTCAAAGCCTTCATGCTTGAGGGCATCGACAATCTCGCCTTGCGAACCAAAACGTTCTTCTTTTAGTAATGATTTAAAAGCACGAACTAAGTTGTCTTGTTTTTCTGTATTGCGCATATGTCATTCTTATTCATTAACAAAAATATTTGCATATTCTCGCATACATATTCAATTTTATCCAAAATATCACGGTAATTTGTTAGTCATGTCACTGTAAAAATTTAATAGGATAATGTGTTATTTAAGACGAGTTGTTTTGTCATTTCAAATGATTACCGCCATAATGCGAACTTGCTATGTAGCACGGTTTTATTGACTTGCGCGAAGTCGCAAAGCTAGCGTTAATTGATTGTAATCACTTTGTGATTAATATAGTTTTTTAACGATAATTTAGCTTTTTAGCCTTAATTTAGCTCAAGAATTACCCTACAAAGAATCTATAAGAGAAAGCTCTCAAGGAGAATAACAATGAAAGTAGCTGTTATTGGTGCCGCTGGTGGCATCGGTCAAGCCCTAGCCCTACTACTAAAGAACCGCCTGCCTGCTGGTTCAGATCTTGCACTTTACGACATCGCTCCGGTAACCCCGGGGGTTGCTGCCGATCTTAGCCATATCCCAACGCCTGTTTCGATCAAAGGTTACGCGGGTGAAGATCCAACTCCAGCACTTGAAGGTGCGGATGTTGTGCTTATTTCTGCGGGTGTTGCTCGTAAACCTGGTATGGATCGTGCGGACCTTTTCAATGTGAACGCTGGCATTGTTAAGTCTCTAGCTGAGAAAATTGCCGTTACTTGTCCTACTGCTTGTGTTGGTATCATCACTAACCCAGTAAACACAACTGTGCCAATCGCTGCTGAAGTACTTAAAAAAGCGGGCGTTTACGACAAGCGTCGTTTATTCGGTATTACGACTCTTGATGTCATTCGTTCTGAAACGTTCGTTGCTGAGCTGAAAGATAAAGATCCTGGCGATGTTCGTGTTCCTGTTATCGGCGGTCACTCAGGTGTAACTATTCTCCCTCTTCTTTCTCAAGTTGAAGGTGTTGAGTTTACTGACGAAGAAATTGCAGCGCTAACAACTCGTATCCAAAATGCAGGTACTGAAGTAGTAGAAGCTAAAGCGGGTGGCGGCAGTGCGACTTTATCTATGGGTCAAGCGGCTTGTCGTTTCGGTCTTGCACTAGTGAAAGCACTGCAAGGCGAAGAGAACGTGATTGAATGTGCCTACGTTGAAGGTGAAGGCGAGCACGCACCATTCTTCGCGCAACCCGTTAAACTTGGCAAAGAAGGCGCTGAAGCGATTCTTAGCTACGGTGAACTGAGCGACTTCGAACGCAATGCACTAGACAGCATGCTAGAAACGCTAAATGGCGATATTGAGATTGGTGTTGAATTCGCTAAATAAGCGATACAGCATTTAACTCAGGTTAAAATTGCTAATAAAAGTCGATCATTGCGATCGGCTTTTTTGATCCTTGTATTCAACCCACTCGTAATCTTTTTCTAACCACGAAGAATTAGGGTATTGAACGATGACTAGAGTACAAAAAGGGATGAATGTTAACTATCTAGGTCGCTTGGGCAAGATATTGGTTATCGATGAGCAAGAGCAGTTCGCGTTATTTGAGTCTTACAATAGTCATAAGCAATATGCAGTTCCGTTGGAAGAACTTGAAGAGATCGAAGCGCAACTACCTCTATCGTTGGAATCGAGTCGCTATTGAGATCCAGTGTATTATCTAGCAGGATCAAAAAAAGAGCCAACAGGCTCTTTTTTATTATATAGCTGTCTATTTACTACTTAGCTTCTATTTACTTGCTACGTTTTACTGCAAGATGAGCTAGCGTAGTTAAAGCCTGCTTGTATTCTGACTCAGGAAGAATAGAAAGCTCAGCAATGGCTTTATCGGCTTCTTCATAGGCTTTATTGGTCGTGTACTCTAACGAGCCAGTCTCTTTCATGACAGACATAATGTCGTCGAGACGTTCCATACCATTAGCTTTTTCAATCGCTTCACGAATCATGCTTGCTTGGTCTGGGGAACCATTGCGCATTGCGTAAAGCAACGGTAACGTCGGTTTGCCTTCTGCTAGGTCATCACCAACATTTTTACCCATCTCTTTACCATCAGCGGTGTAGTCCATCACATCATCAATAAGCTGGAATGCTGTTCCTAGGTACTTACCGTAGTTTTGCATCGCAGTTTCGATCTCAGGTGAAGACTCTGTAAGAATTGCGCCGATTTGGGTTGCGGCTTCAAACAAACGAGCGGTCTTTGAATAGATCACCTGCATGTAGCTTTCTTCTGTGGTGTCTGGGTTATTACAGTTCATCAATTGTTGAACTTCACCCTCGGCAATCACATTTACTGATTCGCTCATTAGCTCAAGGATCCTTAAAGATCCAAGCGTCGTCATCATCTGAAATGAGCGGGTGTAAATAAAATCACCAACCAAAACGCTAGCGGCATTACCAAAAGCAGCATTGGCTGTCGCTTTGCCGCGTCTCATGTCCGACTCATCGACGACATCATCATGGAGAAGGGTCGCTGTATGAATAAATTCGATAAAAGCGGCTGAGGTGATGTGAGCTTCACCTTGGTAACCAAGTGCACGAGCTGATAAAAGAGCAAGCAAAGGGCGTAGGCGTTTGCCACCACCGCTAACGATATAAAAACCAAGCTGGTTGATTAAACTTACGTCAGAATTAAGTTGGGCTTGAATTGTTTCATTCACTTTTGCCATATCATTGGCAGTAAGCGTTTGGATAGCTTTAAAATCCATTGTTCATCCGGCTGAAGTTAGACCCTGTAAGGCTTATACGTTGTATTTAATTGTTGAATAATACACTAAAAAACGTTGATTAATACATCACTTAAAGGCATCATTGCCGCACTTTTCTTTGGCGAACATGTTTTCGCCAATATTTTAAAAATATGGCTTGTCATAGCGGCATGATTCCCGTAGAATCTGCGCCCTATTGATTAGTTTAGCGCACACCCGAGTTGTAGAATTAACAACCATAGGCTGTGCGGAAAAAGCGGAGTAAAATATGTACGCTGTTTTCCAATCTGGTGGCAAACAACACCGA
This sequence comes from Vibrio sp. 10N.261.46.E11, assembly GCF_041472735.1. Taxonomy (NCBI): domain Bacteria; kingdom Pseudomonadati; phylum Pseudomonadota; class Gammaproteobacteria; order Vibrionales; family Vibrionaceae; genus Vibrio; species Vibrio sp. 10N.261.46.E11. Next base: position 29,493 of record NZ_JBFRQW010000050.1, on the reverse strand, counting down.
GTAAGCGAAGGTCAAACTCTTCGTTTAGAGAAATTAGACGTTGAAACTGGTGCAACTGTAGAATTTGATAAAGTTCTTCTTGTTGCTAACGGCGAAGAAATCGCTGTTGGTGCACCTCTTGTTGAAGGTGGCAAGGTTACTGCAGAAGTAGTACAACACGGTCGTGGCGATAAAGTAAAAATCGTTAAGTTCCGTCGTCGTAAGCACTCGCGTAAGCAAGCTGGTCACCGTCAGTGGTTCACAGAAGTGAAAATCACTGGCATTAACGCTTAAGTATTAGGAGAGTTTAACAATGGCACATAAAAAAGCTGGCGGTTCTACTAATAACGGCCGCGATTCAGAAAGCAAACGTCTTGGTGTTAAGCGTTTTGGTGGTGAATCTGTTCTTGCAGGTAACATCATCGTTCGTCAACGTGGTACTAAGTTCCACGCTGGCACAAACGTTGGCATCGGTAAAGACCACACTCTTTTCGCTCTTACTGAAGGTAAAGTGAAATTTGCTGTTAAAGGTCCTAAAAACCGTAAGTTTGTAAGCATCGAAGCTGAGTAATTTAATCTTTAATTAGATTATCTTATTAGCTTTCAAGCTGAATTCAAAAGCCCTGCCGATTCGGCAGGGTTTTTTATTTATAGCGAGAATAAAAAAGCAGACGCTCTTGCCTTAGCTTTAATAAGCTTAGCAAAGAACCTCTCCTTCTTTGTTCCTTGGTTGCAGGTCGGCCTAGATCTTAGGTGATCGATCTAAACACGGATCTGCTAGAATTTATATCACTCCTTGATGAGTGGTAACGCAACGTAAGTGCGGAGTTAAAAAATGAAATTCGTTGATGAAGCGGTAGTAAAAATAGAAGCCGGTGATGGCGGTAATGGTACAGTTAGCTTTTGGCGCGAAAAATTCGTCGCTAAAGGTGGCCCTGATGGCGGCGACGGCGGTGATGGTGGTGATGTTTACATCCAAGCGGATGAGAACTTAAACACACTGATCGATTATCGTTTCCAACGTTTTTACAACGCAGAGCGTGGTGAGAACGGTCGCGGTGGTAACTGTACTGGTAAACGTGGTAAAGACATTACACTGAAAGTGCCTGTAGGTACTCGTGCAGTTGATATCCACACCAACGAAATCGTTGCTGAAGTTGCTGAACACGGCAAGAAAGTGATGGTTGGTAAAGGTGGTTGGCACGGTCTTGGTAACACGCGTTTTAAATCGTCTGTTAACCGCGCTCCTCGTCAAAAGACAATGGGTACTAAAGGCGAAGTTCGCGAACTGCGTTTAGAGCTTCTTCTATTAGCTGACGTTGGTATGCTTGGCTTACCAAACGCAGGTAAATCTACTTTTATTCGTTCAGTATCTGCTGCGAAACCAAAAGTGGCTGATTACCCGTTTACCACGCTAATCCCTAGCTTAGGTGTTGTTAGTGTTGTCCCTGAAAAGAGCTTCGTTGTTGCTGACATCCCAGGACTAATCGAAGGTGCAGCTGATGGCGCTGGTCTTGGTATTCGTTTCTTGAAGCACCTTGAGCGTTGTCGTGTTCTTCTGCACATGATCGATATTTTGCCGATTGATGGTTCTGATCCTATTCAGAATGCACTGACGATCATTGACGAGCTTGAGCAATACAGCGAAAAAGTAGCACAGAAACCTCGCTGGTTAGTATTCAACAAAGTTGACCTAATGCCTGAAGAAGAAGCGGACGAAAAGATTCAAGAAATCGTCGAAGCTTTAGGTTGGGAAGGCGAGTACTTCAAGATCTCTGCTGTAAACAAGATCGGCACGAAAGATCTTTGCTTTAAACTGGGTGAGTTCATGGAGAACCTACCTCGCGAAGTTGAAGCAATTGAAGAAGAAGAAAAAGTTAACTTTATGTGGGATGACTACCATAAAGATGCGATGGCCGGTAAGAATGTCGTTACTGAAGATGACGACTGGGATGATTGGGATGACGAAGAAGATGACGGTCATGTTATCTATGTTCGTGATTAATAATCCTCGTAGTTTCTTATAAGCACTTTGGTCGCTTTTTCTAAGATACGCTGATAGTTTTATTAAACCGCAATGAAAATTGCGGTTTTTTTGTATCTAAATCATGACGTCTTGCTGTTTTTTATGCAAAATTTATCTTTAGATAATTAACGCCTATGGGAAGGAAATCATGGCATCAAAACAAAGAGCGATCTCAAGGTTAGTCGCTCAATCAGGACAAATGTTATTGGCACACGGCGCCGAGAGCACACTGGTCGGTGACATTATGCGCCGCATCGGTATTGCTTGTGGGGTGAATGAGGTTGAAGTTGCACTGTCAGCCAATGCGTTGGTTGTGACAACAGTAATGGATGATCATTGCATAACGACGACTCGAAGTTGCGCTGATCGTGGCATTAATATGCAGGTGATAACCGAGATTCAACGCGTGTGTATCATGATGGAGAAAGGGATTCTTGATTATGATTTAGCTTATAATAAGATCCAAGGGATCAGTCCTGAACGCTACAACCGTTGGTTAGTTGTCGTAATGATAGGGCTATCATGTGCTTCTTTTAGCCGTCTTGCTGGCGGAGATTGGCATGTCTTCATGATGACGTTTATAGCTTCGGCTTGCGGTATGATTGTGAGACAAGAGATCGGTCATCGTCATTTCAATCCGTTATTAAATTTTGCTATTACCGCTTTTGTCACCACTACCATTTCGGCTCAGGCGGTGCTCTACAATATTGGAGGTCAACCCACCATCGTGATGGCTTCTTCAGTATTGATGCTAGTGCCTGGTTTTCCTTTAATTAACTCTGTTGCAGATATGCTTAAAGGCCATATTAATATGGGGCTAGCACGCTTCACCATGGCCAGTTTATTAACGTTGGCAACAAGCTTAGGCATTGTTGCAGCGATGAGCCTTTCAGACGTGTGGGGGTGGGCAAACTAATGACTATCTTTGAATTATTGGTAGGCCTTCTGAACGATATGTTTTTTGCTGCCATACCTGCCGTCGGCTTTGCATTGGTTTTTAACGTACCACAACGTGCGTTGATCTATTGTGCGCTTGGAGGCTCAATTGGCCACGGTAGCCGTTACTTAATGATGCATTTCGGCATTCCCATAGAATGGGCGACGTTCTTCGCGGCGACCATTGTCGGGATGATTGGGGTTCATTGGTCGCATAAATTGTTAGCACACCCGAAAGTATTTACGGTTGCAGCCTTGATTCCGATGGTCCCTGGCGTGTTTGCCTTTAAGGCGATGATTGCCATGGTTGAGATTAACCGAGCCGGATACAACCCAGAACTATTGGCATTGTTGATGGAGAACTTTTTGAAATCGATGTTCATTATCGCAGGGCTTGCGGTTGGCTTAGCAGTGCCTGGGCTGTTATTCTACCGTCGTAGACCTATCGTCTAGCTTCAACTTCATTTTCAAGTAAGGACAGGACTTTCGATTTATGATCATCAGCATGATAGCGGCAATGGCGAACAACCGTGTAATTGGTAAAGACAATCAGATGCCTTGGCATTTACCTGCAGATTTCGCATGGTTTAAACGTTCAACTATGGGCAAACCTGTCGTGATGGGGCGTAAGACTTATGATTCAATTGGACGTCCTTTACCGGGGAGGCTGAACGTTGTAATCAGCCGCGACGAGAGTTTAGAAATCGAAGGTGTAACGACGGTAACTTCGATTGAAAAAGCATTAGAGCTAGTAAGCGATGTTGATGAAGTGATGATCATCGGTGGCGGTTCGATCTATGAAAGCTGCTTACCTAAAGCGAACAAGCTCTACCTGACTTATATCGATTTTGATGTGGATGGTGATACTCAATTCCCAGACTGGGGAGAAGGTTGGAAGCAGAGCTTTAATGATACTTATCAAGCAGATGAGAAAAACAAGCACGATATGGAGTTTGTGGTTCTCGAGCGTTAACGGTGGTTATTAAGAGTTAGGCTCTGAAAAATGCTTGCGTTGCTGTGCCCAGCTAGCGCAAGCTTCTCGTATCTCGTATCTCGT